>NZ_CBFIEP010000172.1:0-12342 GCF_965661635.1 Pseudemcibacter sp.
CTAAATGGGAAACTTGAGAAAACACATTGCATGGATTCTAATTCAAAAACCTTTCACGGTGATCAATGGGTTACTGCGGAATTAGAAGTAAAAGGCGATGAATATATGCGTCAATATATTAATGGTGAACTCGTGATGGAATATAAAAAACCAATCGCCGATGCCAATGATGAAGAACAACCCGCTCATCCTATGAAAGATGGTGTGCCTGTTACTGAAGGCTATATTGCTTTACAAGCGGAAACTCATCCTACCGAATTCCGCAATATTATGCTCCTTGACATAAGTAAGGATTAAAGAAACATACCGGAATAATGGGCTGCGGCACCATAAAGTGCGGGGTATTTTTCTATAATTAAATATGTTTCAATTGATTTTACAAAGGGCAACTTTTCATTTTCTTCAAATTTTGCCCTAAAATCACTCTCTAGAAAAAACTGCTGCATTTTAGGTAACATCCCGCCCGCGAGAAAGACACCCGCTGTGGCATTAAATGTTCCTGCCATATCGCTCGCAAAACTACCTAACATACCAGAGAATATTTTTATAGCTTGGACCGAATTTTCATCATTTTCCTCAGTCGCCAATTTGTTTATTGTAGCGGGTCTAATTTTGGATTGATCCAAACCTTTAATTTTTCCAAGTGCAAAATGTATATTACTTAATCCCCGGCCAGACATTAGCTCCTCTATAGAAACCCTATTATAATCGTCTGCTGTAATCTTGAAAATTTCTTTTTCAAGAGCGCCACTTGGTGAAAAGCCAATATGCCCCCCTTCACTAGCAACCGCTTTCCATTTTTCACCAACTGAAACAATGGCGCCAACACCAACACCTGTCCCTGGGCCAAGCACAACCATATTGCCGTTTTTAATGGATTCACCGCCGCCAATTTTGATCAACTGGTCATCTTTTAATATTGGCATCGAGCATGCGTGCGCATAATAGTCATTCATGACTATAACTTCTTCCATATGTAAATATGACGCAAGTTCCGACTGGTTA
The DNA here is from genome assembly GCF_965661635.1 of Pseudemcibacter sp. Taxonomy (NCBI): domain Bacteria; kingdom Pseudomonadati; phylum Pseudomonadota; class Alphaproteobacteria; order Emcibacterales; family Emcibacteraceae; genus Pseudemcibacter; species Pseudemcibacter sp. Next base: position 1,006 of record NZ_CBFIEP010000172.1, read on the forward strand.
AATTGCCATGTCCCATTGGTCATGGAAACTTCATCTTTATTAACTGGTCCCGCAAATGCAATGGATGCTTTTTTGACACGCTTACCAACCTGAGCTAGATAATCATTAACGGCATCTTCTAAATAAAGCCAATTTTCCGTCGGGTACATATTGACATCATTTAATTGAATATCGAGATTTTCATCAATATTTGCGATGGCAAAACGCACATTGGTACCACCGATATCGGCAACTAAAAATTTTGAATCCATTTACTTCGGCCCTGTATTCACTACGCTGCATATACACTCAGCGGTATCTTATAGTTCGCACTACTTCATCATTATATCAAGCCAATGTCAATCAAGCATTACACCGACCAATATAATTCTACCGGGGTTTTATTTTGATGCAGTAAATAACTAACGGGAAGTGATAAACTTTTAGCTTCTTTTGCTTTCTCAAAGACCGCTAATTTCTCATCACCGTAAAAATATAATATAATCTTTTTAGCATCTAATAGACAATTTAAAGTCATCGTTATGCGGTCTACTTCACCATTTCCTCTTTTGATGGCAGCACATAGCTGATCATTATTTTCATCCATTGCTTCTATGGCATCCTGAACCCCCGGAAAGAGAGACGCCGTATGACCATCAGTTCCCATACCAAGAAGCACAATGTCAAATGGACGGGGCATTTTATTGATTAAGATTACCGTCTCTTTTTGACCATCAATTGGGTTTTCAGGTGATGTTTTTAATCCGATATAATTGGCATTACTTGCTTGATTTTGAATTAAAGTTTCACGGATTAATTTTTCATTACTGTCTTTATGATCTGGCGCAACCCATCTTTCATCTGTGGGCGCAAAGAAAACCTTTTCCCATTCCAGTTCTGATTGCGAGATAGATTGATATAGGGGGCCAGGCGTCGTGCCCCCTGATAAAAGCATTGAAGCTTTGCCATTAATCTCGATACCTGTTGATAAAGCTTTTATTACGTTTTTGTTTAATTTTGCGACGAGTTCTCTTTTATTTTCAAATTTGAATTCTTTTATGTTCGGCATTTTTATTTCAATTCCGGTCCACTTGACCCTGCTTTATATTCTATCATTTTTTGGTTTGTCTTTTCCCAAGCATCTCGGATGCCATCAATCCACTTCCATGATGCCAATATTTCATCATCACGTACGAAATTAGCTTGCTCACCCTTTATCACCTGATGAATAAGATTTTCATATGCTTCCGGGATACGGGCATTTGTTTGTTCATTTAACGCTTGCTCATTAATAAGGTTCGTAAAATCTGTCAAATTTCTAAATTCGATGTTTGGTTGAATTTCTATGGTAATTTTTTGGCTATTACCTTCTTTAAAAATTACTTCAATCTGTGCGCTTCGATCAGATAGCCTTTTACCCGTTTTTAAATAAATCGGAACATCTTGCCATTTTTGATTATCAACAAATGCTTTTAATGCAACAAACGTTTCTCCACACCCTTCTGCTTTTCCTGTAATTTCTTCTTGGTAGGATGGGACAGTTACGCCACCCACAACTCCATCGCTATATTGCGCTTTGATGGTATGAGATTTAACATTCGTTTCCGTAATGGGTCTTAGGGTATTAATAACGGCGACTTTTGCATCGCGTATTTCTTCATCATTTAATTCTTCCGGCATTTCCATTAAAAGAAGCGACAAAATCTGCATTAAATGGTTTTGAACCATATCCCGTAAAATTCCAGCACGATCAATAAATTCTATCCGCCCTTCCACGCCTACAGTTTCTGATACGGTAATTTTTATTTTCTCGATATGATCTTTATTCCAAACGTTATCAAGTGCCTTATTTTCAAAGCGCATTTTGATAATATCTTGTATCGCTTTTTTGCCTAGATAATGATCAATGCGATATATTTGTTCTTCTTTAAATGCCTTCCTAAGCAATTGATTTATTGAAAGTGCGCTTTGGTAATCTTCACCTAAAGGTTTTTCAACAACAACTTTAGAATAAGTCGAATTTAAATGATGTGCGCTTAATTGTTCACATACGGTAGCAAATAAAGTAGGCGGAACAGACATATAATAAATAATATTTCGTGGTTCAGCTGCTAATGAGAGTTCAGCTGATAATTGTTGCCAATCCGGCGAATGAATTAAATCGATTTTAAAATATGATAAATGTGAGAAGAAGTCAGCGAAAACATTTTCGTCAAAATGAGATCCCATAAACTCTCTTAATTTCAATTCGATTAATTCATTGAATTCATCACGTGAGAGCGCCCCTCTTGAGGCGCATATAATCCGACTACCGCGCGGCATGTTACCATCACGAAACAAAAAATAAAGTGACGGAAGCAGTTTTCTTAGTGAAAGATCCCCCACACCACCAAATATAACAAAATCAAGTTTCATTCATATTTCTCTCAAAGTATGGCTTATTATGTAATCGGTTACACGGTTGCAGACAACATATATTTTCACATTTGATAAATGTGATTACCACCAACTAATATAAATAACAGATAAGACTATCAGGACAGCAACACCAACCAAGTTATAGCTTTTACTCGTATGAAAATCCGTTTTTTCCATAGCATGGACTTGATCACTTTCTTCTTTAACCATTAACGAAACCGAAACTGCCAGAATAAAACATATGACAGACACAAAATTCATGCGATCCAAAAATGGCAATGCTGGCCAAACTAACTTAAATGCGAGTGACGCAAGAAATGACCCTATTGCAGCGGCTAATGCCCCTTTTGGTGTCGTCCGGTTCCAAAACATTCCAAGCAAGAAAATCACAACAATCCCTGGTGTAAAGAACCCCGTATATTCTTGAATATATTGAAATGCCTGATCAAAATTTCCAAGCAATGGTTTTGCCATAACCATGGCAATAATCAGCGAAACAAAACTAACGATGCGTCCGACCATCACATAATGGTTCTGACTTCTATCAGGTTTATAATAGCTATAAATATCCATCGTAAAAATCGTTGAAATACTATTGGTCATTGACCCGAGCGAGGATACAATCGCAGCAACCAATGCTGCAAATACAAGTCCCAGCATACCCGGGGGCATCAATTTCATTAGTGCAGGATATGCCTGATCTGATGTTTCAAGTTCAGGGAAAATTACAAATGCAGCAATGCCTGGAAGCACGACAATTATAGGCATAATCAACTTTAGCATTGCGGCAAAAGCGATTCCCTTTTGAGCTTCACCAATGCTTTTTGCGGCGAGAGCACGTTGAATAATATATTGGTTAAATCCCCAATAAGCGAAATGTAGAACCCAAACCGCACCAACCAGTGACGTAATGCCGGGCAACAATTCATAATATTCATTATCAGCTGATAATATCATATCGAACTTTTCAGGGGCTAATGCCATAAGCTTACTAAAACCCGCTAAAACGCCCGCATCTTCACTGATAATGTTAAGCGTTATGTAAGAAAGATAAAACCCTCCTGCGACAAGCAACACAACCTGTATAATATCTGTAAAGGCCACAGCCTTTAGGCCCCCATATAATGAATAAGCCGCGGCAAACGCGCCTAAGAAAATCAGGCCATAAAAAATATCAACATCTGCGACCGTATTGATTGCCAACGCCCCAAGCCATAATACGGAAGTCAGATTGACGAATATATATACCCCAATCCAAAATATCGCCATGACAAGACGGACATCATGGTTATACCTTCTCTCAAGGTACTGCGGCATGGTATAAATCCGGTGTTTCAAAAAGATTGGAAGAAAGTATTTACCAACAATCATCAAGGTAATGGCCGCAAGCCATTCATAAGACGCAATACCAATACCAACCGCATACCCAGACCCAGACATGCCAATTATTTGTTCAGCGGAAATATTTGCAGCAATAAGCGAAGCGCCAATGGCCCACCACGTTAAAGAGTTCCCAGCCAGAAAATAATCTTTGGTATCCTTATCGTGACCTTCTTTTTCGCGTGATACAAACGTCGCGATTGCAATTAATCCAACTACATAAGCCGCAAAAATACCAATATCGAGTGTCGATAGGCTCATATAAAATCCTCTTGAGTTTTTATTCTTTTACAGCAATAACATTAAAAACGGCAAATCCAAAAATATAAATCTTATGGAATTCATTATGAAAAATGTAATCAAAACAATTTCTATCCTTTTAATGACACTCTGCTTTTCTTTTAGTCAAGCCCAGGAATTTGATACTGGCGGAAAAAATCCTGATAGTAACGATATTGTTTATCATTTTGGATATGGATCAAACCTTGATGAAGATTACATGCGTCAATGGACACCAAGCCTTAAATTTGTCACCAAAGCGCAGCTTCCAAATTTCGAAATACAATTTAGAAAATATTCAACGGACCTTGAAGGCGGCATCAGTAGCATAATCCCAAAACCAGGTGGCCTCGTTGAAGGCGTAATATACGAAATTAAGAAATCTGAAATCGAAGCTCTCGATATTTTAGAAGATGTTCCCTTAGGAATTTATAGCCGTGAAACTTTTAAAGTCATCGCACCCGGTGGCACTTGGTATAACGCTGACCTTTACCGCGTTATGAACCCAAAAGGCCCATTTACACCGTCTATTAAATATCTTGGATATATGATCAAGGGCGCGAAAATGCATGGCATAAATAAGCCGTGGATTGATCATTTAGAAAAATTACGGGAATCTGTAATCAATAGAAAATAATATATCAAGGGCGATTTCTCACCCTTGATATTAAAAAAGTTTTATTCTTCTGGCGCTGAAATTTTTAGAATTTTGCGCATCGGCATATCTTGAAGCACGTAAATTGCGCCATCAGCCCCTTGGCTTACGTGACGCAAGCGGTGTCCAGGTTCATCTAATAATCGCTCTTCACCGGCAACATTATCACCAACCAACACCAGACGCGACACATGCGCAGACGATAGCCCTGTCAGGAACAAGTTCCCTTTCCATTGTGGGAACATATCGCCCGTATAGAACATCATTGATGATGGTGCCAATGACGGATCCCAGTAATAAATTGGTTGCTCTGTGCCGTCTTTCATAACGCCACTTTCACCTTCTGCTCTCTCACGTGGCATAGGACTATATGCAACATAGGGCCAACCATAGTCTTTTCCGGCGGCTAAAACATTAATTTCATCACCTGTAGTCCCACCCTGATCAGCGACCCAAAAATCACCAGTAATTGGGTTCTTGGCCATGCCATTTGAATTACGAAGCCCAATAACGTAAGCCATGTCATTGACATCAGGGTTACCAACAAATGGGTTATCCGCTGGAACTGAACCATCTTTATTAATCCGAAGCACCGTGCCAAAGGTATCCTTTAAATTTGGAGAACCCATTGGGCTTTTACGCTGTGTCGTAATCAACAGTTTTCCATCATCATCGAATGCCATACGGCTTGGTGTTGTCTCAACAATGACTTTAACATTCGAGAGGTTCTTCTCATCAGAAGAAAGCTTTGCGCTTGCAACACGCCATGTACCCCAAGGGTTTGCGGCTTTTTCTTCGCGCGACAGTCCATTCCATTCTTGGCGCTCTTGTCCAGATTTTTGATAAGCTTCATCGGAATTATCAGTGTCATATCCATCAGGAGCCCCAAGATACGTGAAGTAAATCATTCTGTTATTTTCAAAATCAGGATCTAAAATAATGTCATTTAATCCGCGTGACCCCCATGCACGAACCGCGGGGACTCCTTTTACTGGATCCGAAACATCACCATCTGGGCTAATAATTCGGATACGGCCAGGTACTTCAGTCACGATCATATTGCCATTCGGCATATGGGCCATCGCCCAAGGTCGGTTAAGACCAACAACGAAATCGGTAAGTTCATATCTTGCGCTTTTTTTCGCAAGTGGCGCGCGGGTTTGCCCAGCAAAAGCGGGTTTGCCTTCATAATTTGGTCTTTGCTGCTGCGCAGAAGCAGAAAACACCATTGCCGATGCTGCCGCTATCCCAAGCATCATCGCAGCTTTTTTACCAAATAAATTCATTATTTTTCTCCCTAAATAAATTTTGTGTAAAAAGTATAGGTTATCTTATAACGCAAATCAATTGATCCTTATCTTGCATTTCTATGTTGCTTTGCATTTTGATATATAGATAATAGATAAAACGAAATATGATAGGACTTAAAATGGCGATCACACTTCATAAAGGCGACCTAGACGCAAATGTAAAATTTACGGGTGCAGTAGCGATTGATACTGAAACGATGGGGCTAAACCCAAATCGTGATCGACTATGTTTAGTGCAGTTATCATCAGGCGACGGAAATGCGCATTTGGTGCAAATCGCAGCAGGTCAGACGGAAGCACCAAATTTAGTAAAACTCCTTGAAGATCAAAACATCACAAAAATTTTCCACTTTGCCCGCTTTGATGTTGCGGTGTTAAAAAAATATTTAAACGCCAATGTGGCACCGGTTTATTGTACAAAAATTGCTTCGAAACTTGTCAGAACATATACGGACCGACATGGTTTAAAAGATTTAGTGCGCGAACTGCTTAATATTGATATTTCCAAACAACAACAAAGCTCCAATTGGGGCGCTGATAAGTTAAGTAAAGCACAATTAGAATATGCCGCATCAGATGTATATCATCTACATAAATTGATGGAAAAATTAGATTTAATGCTCAAAACTCATAACCGTGTTGACTTAGCGAAAAAATGCTTTGACTTTCTTTCAACTCGCTGTGAACTCGACCTAAAAGGTTGGGAAAACACTGACATTTTTGCCCATAGTTAATAAAATAACTTAACTGCGACATTTCTTTCTCAAATATACCCTTTTGTCTTGATGCGTTCACTCTTTAGGATTACATTTAATATATGTCATAAAATGCTCCATTATTTTGACAAAATTAACCTTTAGACAATTAAAATCAATAAATGGAACATGGCAATAGAATTGGAACGACCAAAACGTGAGTACGAATCCGGATCAAATTTTAAAATCTAATGAAGCGGTAACGTTCGATGAAAGTGAGCGTCAAGCTAATCGTGCGGATAATCTTAAAAAAATGGTCCCTGTTCTCACGGTTATTGCATTGATTTCACTTATTATTTACCCGATTTTGGCTTCACGAGAAAATAGCTTTACACTTGCGATTGATCGCCTACCTGAACGTGATGAAAAAGCAAAACTGATCAAACCCAGTTATGTTGATATTGATCGCAATAATAACCCCGTTAATATCTCAGCACAGTCCGCATACCGTGAAGAAAATGAACACACCGATTATTTCTTTACGAATTTATTAGCGCAAATGTCATTGCCGTCAGGAGAAGCCATTGAAATCGAAGCCATGAGAGGTGCCTTGAATACGGGCACTCAAATCATGGATTTAGGTGGTGAAATTACAATTCTTTCTGAAACTGGATTTTTACTAACGTCCACAGAAGCAACATTCTTTATTGCCGATAAAATAGCGGCAGGAAAAAATGGCGTTAAAGGCATCGCCCCATTCGGCCGTTTTAGCGCAAATACATTTAACGCAAACGTTGAAGAAGAGATCATTACTTTAGAAGGTAATGTGACAATAAACTTTGATCCCAAAAAACCATTAAATTTGATGGAAAATACATCAGGGAATATTAATTAATGAAATTTTTTAAATTAACCTCAATAAATACCTTTCTGATTTTTGCTTGTTCAATATTTATTTCGAATGCACAAGAATCTGCTTTGAAAGATCATAACGTTGATAATCCTGTTGATATCAGCGCAGACAGACTTGAAGTAAAGCAAAAAGAAAATATTGCTTTTTTCACTGGCAATGTTGTTGTGACACAATCCGATATGTCACTCTTATCAGATCGAATTACCGTTTTTTATGAAGAGGAAAGAGGGGAAAATAGCACCTCTTCAATTTCTAGACTAGATGCGTCAGGAAATGTCACATTGACGTCGCCGACAGAAACCATTCGCAGTACATGGGGCGTTTATGACTTCGCCGAAAGAATTATTACTTTAGGTGGTAAAGTGGAATTTAATAACGCCGAAGGACAATTGACAAGCCCGCGTCTACAAGTGAATTTGTCCACCGGTCAAATCACGATGGACGGCGGAAGAGTTGAAGGCGAAGGATCAGGTCGAGTAAGTGGCCAATTTATACCGCCAGAAAGTGAATGACCGCATAACTAATAAGCTGATAATATTGATTTTTTGATATTAATACTTACATATTATTAATCTGTTGATGAGTAAAATATACACATGGAAAAAATAATAAAGCTATCAACTTCTGAACACCACCCTGCATCATTAGATGAAGGTCTTGTTGTAGATGCCGTTGAAAAGAAATACCGCAAAAAAACAGTCCTTCGCGGTATATCCATGCAAATACGTAAAGGCGAAGTCGTTGGACTACTTGGCCCAAATGGCGCCGGAAAAACCACAAGTTTTTATACAATGGTAGGATTGGTACTACCTGATTCTGGACGTATTTTATTAGATGGGCATGACATTACCCATATGCCCATGTATCGACGGGCCCGCCTTGGTATTGGGTACCTTCCGCAGGAATCTTCTATTTTTAGAGGTATGACTGTAGAAGAAAACATTTGGTCCGTACTTGAAATTTGTGAACCAAATCCATCAAAACGTGCCGAGAAACTTGAAAGTTTACTTGATGAATTTGCCATTCAGCATATTCGAAGTGCGTCTGCCCTCGCCTTATCAGGCGGCGAGAGACGTCGTGCTGAGATCGCACGCGCTTTGGCTTCTGGCCCGTCATATATGCTTCTTGATGAACCATTCGCTGGCATCGACCCAATAGCCATAGCAGATATCAGAAACCTTGTGTCGCATTTAAAAGATAAGGATATTGGTGTTTTAATCACCGACCATAACGTTAGGGAAACATTAGATATTATTGACCGCGCATACATCATTCATGATGGTCAAGTATTGATGTCCGGCACACCAGAAGAAATCGTCGCAAACGAAGACGTAAAACGTGTTTATTTGGGTGAGAACTTTAGTTTATAATGGGGAAATATTAAATGGCATTAACGCCACGCCTTGACATTAAACAATCACAGTCGCTTGTACTGACGCCACAACTTCAACAAGCGATAAAAATGCTACAACTCTCTAGCATAGAACTTGTTGAAGTTGTCGCGGAAGAAGTGGCTCAGAACCCAATACTAGAATATAGCGATGCGTCACCGGAACGAAATGACTTAGAAAAAGATAACGACGCTGACAAGGATAAAGCACCTCAAAATAAAGATACAAAAACAACTGATGATTTCCTTCAAGATCATTCCCCTATCAGCACTGAAAAAGACACACCATTAGATACTGATTATTCAGAAATGTATGATGATAGTGCCTCTGATCAAATGGGCACGCTACCAGAACAAAATTTAGGCTTAAACGGTAGTAATATGATCACGGGGGGATCAGGGAATTTTGATTTCTCTGATACAACATTCGAACAAAAACAATCCGATACTTTATCGTTAAAATCGCATTTAGAAGAACAGCTCGTTTTACTCAATGCAGCACCTTATGAAAAAATAATCATCCAATATTTAATCGGATTAATGGATGAAGCTGGCTATATCACCGAAGAAACACACCTGATTGCCGAAAGGTGTGGATGCGACGTAGAAGACATAGATCGAATTTTTAAAATTGCTCAAACATTGGAACCACTAGGTGTTTTTGCCAGGTCATTAAGTGAATGCCTTAAAATTCAACAAATTCAAGCTGATCGTTATGATCCTGCTATGGAAATTTTCTTAAATAACTTGGAAATGCTTGGGGAACGCAAATTTAGTGATCTAAGAAAATTGTGCAATGTTAGCAAAGAAGATTTTCTTGATATGGTCGAGGAGATCAAATCATTGAATCCTAAGCCAGGATTGGAATTTGGCGAAGAAGTTGTCTTTACAGTTATCCCTGACGTGTTTGTTAAGAAATCACCTAAGGGAAAATGGTTTGTAGAATTAAACAATGATACGCTACCAAAAGTCCTTGTGAATAACCGATATTTAAAAGAGGTTGGTTCAGACAATATAAAAAAAGAAGATAAAGATTATATTGATGAGTGTGTTTCAAAAGCCAACTGGCTCGTAAAAGCACTAGATCAACGCGCCAATACAATTCTAAAAGTATCAAGTGAACTTGTTCGTCTGCAAAAGAGGTTTTTAAATGAAGGTATTCAATATTTAGCGCCTATAAATTTAAAAACCATCGCTGAAGCTATTGAAATGCATGAAAGCACAGTGAGTCGGGTCACAGCCAACAAATATATTGCTACCCCAAGAGGTATATTTGAAATGAAATTTTTCTTTACCACGGCAATTGGTTCGCTGGATAGTGACAACCAGCATTCATCAAGATCAATAAAGTATAAAATCAAACAACTCATCGATGACGAAGACCCTAAGAAAATTCTATCTGATGATAAGATCGTAGAAATGATTAGGGCCGAAGGCATTGATATAGCAAGGAGAACTGTGGCGAAATATAGAGAATCTTTAGAAATCCCATCTTCCATAATAAGAAGAAGAATGAAAAACCCCGTCCTTTGATCATCAAGTTTGAGAGGGAAATTACAGATAGCATAACTCTCATAGGACAGGAAAAGACGAAGTCATATCATTTATATGACGAGTTGAAAAATAGCTGAAATATGTGAAACCTTGACAGATTAGTCACATGACACTAGTTTCCGCGACTTTAAGAAGATGCATGACTTTAGGCATCAAATTACTAAGCTATCTGAGATAGGATCTGACTTAAAATGAGAATTACAGTAACTGGAAAACAATTAGATGTTGGCGCATCATTAAAAGAACATGTTGAATCACGTATTGAAGGAAGCGTCAAAAAATATTTCAGTCATACTATTGAAGGGGATGTCACGCTGACAAAAGTTGCTCATCTCCATAGGGCAGATTGCAAAATCCATATTGGACACGGTATTTTTTTACAATCAAGTGCAGAAGAAACCGATATATATGCGGCTTTTGACGCCGCAGCCGACAAAATGGAAACGAGATTACGTCGATATAAAAGACGAATTACCAATCACCACAAAGAACGAAGCAGCAAAGAAGAGTTAAATGCTGTTTATAAAGCACAATATAATGTTTTTGATGTTTCATCTGAAGATACACAAAAAGACGAAGAAGAAACAACGCCAGTAATCATTGCTGAAATGGATATGGATATTCCAGAAGTGACAGTTAGTGATGCTGTTATGCGCCTTGATCTTGGTGAACTTCAAACTTTGATGTTTAGAAACAGCGGGCATGGCGGCATTAATGTTGTTTATAGAAGACCTGATGGTAACATCGGTTGGATAGATCCCAAA
>NZ_CBFIEP010000173.1:0-4945 GCF_965661635.1 Pseudemcibacter sp.
TAATTATTGGATCAGGACCAGCGGGATATACGGCAGCAATCTATGCCGCACGTGCAAATTTAAAACCAATTATTGTACAAGGTATGGAACCGGGTGGACAATTAACGATTACCACGGATGTTGAAAATTATCCCGGCTTTGCTGATCCTATTCAAGGACCTTGGTTAATGGAACAAATGAAAGCTCAAGCTGAGAATGTTGATACAACAATCATTACAGATTTCATTACTGATGTAGATTTCTCAAAACGCCCCTTTGTATGTAAAGGAGATAGCGGTGACACTTATATTGGAGATACAGTTATTATTGCCACAGGTGCGCAGGCAAAATGGTTAGGTCTACCATCAGAAGAAGAATATCAAGGTAGAGGCGTTTCAGCTTGTGCTACGTGTGATGGTTTCTTCTATCGTGGTAAAGAATGTATTGTCGTTGGTGGCGGCAACACTGCCGTTGAAGAAGCTATTTTCCTAACGAATTTTGCATCTAAAGTAACACTCATTCATAGACGTGATGAATTAAGATCAGAAAAAATCTTGCAAGATAGGCTATTTGCTAATGAAAAGATCGAATGCGTATGGGATAGCCAGTTAGAAGAAATCGTTGGCGAAGAAGGTCCTATGGGCGGCGTAACGGGGGTCCGCATCAAGAATGTTAAAACTGATGAATTAAGTGAAATATCTGCTCATGGTGTTTTCATAGCAATTGGCCACGCGCCATCAACCTCGCTTTTTGCCGGAAAAATTGATATAAATGAGCGCGGTTATATTAATACTGCCCCGGACAGTACAGCAACGGATGTACCAGGCGTTTATGCAGCAGGTGATGTAACCGACGAGACATACAGACAAGCAGTCACGGCCGCAGGAATGGGTTGTATGGCAGCATTAGAAGCGGAAAAATTCATCGCTGAAAACGAATAAAATTTGGATATTTAATGGATTGGGACAAGCTTAGGATATTTCATACAGTTGCCACCGCCGGCAGCTTTACGCATGCGGGCGAAACTTTGGGCCTAAGTCAATCCGCGGTTAGTCGCCAAATTAGAACTCTCGAGGAAAGTCTTCAAACGTCCCTTTTTAATCGCCATGCGCGCGGCTTAATATTAACGGACGAAGGGGAAACTTTATTTGAAACTACAAAAGATGTGGTTTCAAAAATTCATGTAACCGAACAACAAATTCTTGAAGGTACTGAAAGCCCCAGAGGAAAGTTAAAAATCACCACGACAACCAGTTTCGGTTCCACATGGATGATGCATAATATTAAGAAATTCATTGATAAATATCCGGAAATTGATGTTCAATTGCTTATTGGTGACGGTGATTATGATCTATTAACACGTCAAGCTGATGTGGCCATTCGTTTTCACCCATCAGACCATCTTGATTTAATTCAACGGCAAATTGCCACTTTTCATTACCATCTTTATGCATCCCCAACTTATTTAAATGACTATGGTCGACCAAAAAGTGGTGAAGATTTAGACAATCATAAATTAATAACTTACGGCGATTTAAGTACAAGTCCGATACTTAATATTAATTGGGTTCTCGACTATTGCACCAAAGTAAAACGTAAACCTGTACTCGAAGTAAATAATATCTATGGTGTATTACAAGCTGTGAAATCTGGCATCGGAATTGGCTCCCTTCCCGATTATCTAGTGCAAGGATCGACAAATATTGTCCCAATTCTTGAAGATCATCAAGGTCACGAATTCCCTGCATATTTCGTTTATACTCAAGAACTTAAAAACTCTAAACGTATTGCTGCATTTAAAGATTTTATTTTACACGAATTCAAGAAGACGGTTTTCTAATTATAAATTGAGGTTTAATTTAATAAAGAAAGAGATATGCATTTTTTGCATAGCTGCAACGAGTTTTTCCCTAGTACTCATTCTTCAAACAATCATCTATAACTATACACAGATGTTGAGAAACATCGCTGAGTAATTCTTTAATTATTTCAGTATTGCGGTGGGCGTATCCTCCCCCTTTTCGGCCACCGCCGTTTCATATTCTCCCCCAAGATATGAAACCTCCCTATATTTTGTGAACTTGCCGGGTACTTGTTACCCGGCACTTTTTTTATGTGACATGCTCTAGTATCTGATGCATATCATGTATAACCAGTCCACCTGCTTTTTTTAGCTTCTCACAATTTCCACGTGAGCTATATGCCATCACCTCCATACCCGCGGCGACGCCACCTTGAACACCTGGAACACTATCCTCAATGAGTAAACATTTTGCTGGTTCCACTTGCAATTGATCGGCAGCGAATAAAAATAAATCGGGGTATGGTTTTCCTCTTTTTACTTGTGATGAATTAAAAATATTTCCGTCAAAATATTTTTTTAAGTCCGTGATACCGAGGGTTAAATTCATTTTTTCAAAACTGCCGCTTGACGCTACACAAATTTGGATATCTGTTTCCTTAAGCGCAATAAGAACTTCTTCAACGCCATCGACGGCTTTTAATTCTTTTTCAAAAAGCGCAAAAGTTTTTATTTGTAATTGCTCAAGAAAATCGTCTGGTAATTTAGAGCAAAGCAACTCTTCAGATATAGAAACAACGGCGTCCATCGAACGGCCAACATACGTTTCGACGACTTGTTCTACAGTCATTTCAAGACCATGTTCCGCAAGCGCATCCCTTAATAATTGGTTCGCAAGCACCTCGCTATCAACAAGAACACCATCGCAATCGAAAATGATCAAATCAAATTGCATAGGATTAGACTAATGCCTCGCATGCTTTCTTAATTCGGTTACATGCTTCGATTAACACATCATCAGATGTTGCATATGAAATTCTGAAATATGGAGAAAGCCCAAATGCTTCGCCGTGAACAACCGCAACACCAACACTTTCAAGTAAGTACGTTGAAACATCAAAATCACTTTTTAAAGTCTTTCCATCAGGTGTTTTCTTACCCATAAGTCCTTGGCAGCTCGGGTAGACATAAAAAGCACCTTCGGGTGTTGGACATTCCAGACCTGGTACATCGTTAATCATTTTAACGACAAGATCACGTCTCGTTTTAAATGCTTCCGCACGTATTTTCAAATACCCTTGGTCGCCCGTTAATGCTGCAACCGATGCAGCCTGAGAAATTGAGCAAGGATTGGATGTGCTTTGCGATTGTACTTTTCTCATGGCATTGATCAATTCAACTGGGCCACCGGCAAATCCAATACGCCATCCTGTCATGGCGTATGCTTTTGCCATTCCGTTCATGGTGAGTGTACGGTTTTTTAAACTTGGCTCGACCATAACAGGTGTGATAAATTCAAAATCGTCATATACAATATGCTCATAGATATCATCAGCGAACACCCATACATGCGGATATTTAACCAATACATCCGTCAAATTTTTCATTTCAGATGCGGAATAAGCTGCACCCGTAGGATTGGATGGCGAATTAACCATTACCCATTTGGTTTTGTCCGTAATAGCCGCATCTAACTGATCAGCTGTAATTTTAAAATTATTATCAATGCCAGCTTCAATAATTACGGGGGTTCCACCTGCTAACATCACCATATCAGGGTAAGAAACCCAGTATGGAGCCGGAATAATGACTTCATCTCCCGGATTTAAGGTGGCCATAAATGCATTATAAATTGTATGTTTACCGCCACTATTAACAGATATGTTTTCGCGTTTATAATCAAGTCCATTATCGCGTTTAAACTTTTCAATTATCGCATCTTTTAATTCAGGGGTACCATCAACTATCGTATATTTGGTTTGCCCATCATTTATGGCTTTAATCGCTGCTTCTTTCACATAATCAATGGTATCAAAATCAGGTTCCCCTGCACCAAGCGCAATGATGTCTCGTCCCGCCGCTTTTAATTCCGCCGCTTTTGCACCAACTGCGATCGTCGGGGAAGGTTTAATTCGTCCTAATGTATCCGATATAAACGCCATTTTTTTATCCATTCATTTGAATCAAGTAATCTATTTGTCAAAACTAAGTGAAGGTCGCTTTTTTTGCAATCTAATGTTTGCAAATGATCACAAATAATCACATATTAAGAACATGAAAAAAGG
The DNA here is from genome assembly GCF_965661635.1 of Pseudemcibacter sp. Classification (NCBI taxonomy): domain Bacteria; kingdom Pseudomonadati; phylum Pseudomonadota; class Alphaproteobacteria; order Emcibacterales; family Emcibacteraceae; genus Pseudemcibacter; species Pseudemcibacter sp. The sequence continues at coordinate 4,066 of NZ_CBFIEP010000173.1, forward strand.
TTACGATGAATCATCCCCCACTCTCTTAAAACCGCGTGAATATTACGACCGTCCTAAAAAAACGGAAGGCGGCATAAAATTTAAGATTGAAAGTGAGTTTACCCCAAGCGGCGATCAGCCTAAGGCAATATCCGCGCTTACTGAAGGGTTAAATGACGGTCTTACGGATCAGGTACTGCTTGGTGTTACTGGTTCCGGTAAAACATATACTATGGCTAAAATCATTGAGGGTACTCAGCGCCCTGCCCTGATTATGGCCCATAACAAAACATTAGCCGCACAGCTTTACGGCGAAATGAAAAGTTTTTTTCCTAATAATTCTGTCGAATATTTCGTTTCCTATTATGATTACTATCAACCAGAGGCCTATGTCCCACGGTCTGATACTTTTATAGAGAAAGACGCGAGCATTAATGAAAGCATTGACCGCATGCGCCATGCAGCGACACGCGCTTTATTTGAGCGCGATGATGTAATTATTGTGGCTAGTGTCTCATGTATTTATGGTATGGGTGCTGCTGAAACGTATTTGCAAATGACGATCTCCCTTGAACAAGGGATGCTTTATGACCAACGCGACCTCCTACGCGATTTGGTGGAACTTCAATATAAACGAAATGATATGGCCTTTACACGCGGATCATTCCGTGTGCGTGGCGATGTTATTGAAATTTTCCCAAGCCATTTCGAAGACCGCGCATGGAAGCTTGATTTCTTTGGTGATGAACTTGAAAGAATCACACAATTTGACCCGCTAACGGGTGAGAAAATTGAAGAATTAAAATCCGTCAAAGTTTACGCGAACAGCCATTATGTAACCCCCGGCCCTAGTATGGATCAAGCGATAAAAACAATCAAAGCCGAACTTGATCAAACACTT
>NZ_CBFIEP010000174.1:0-2420 GCF_965661635.1 Pseudemcibacter sp.
GTACCACTATCAACCTTGTTAGATGAATGTGGTGTTTCACCAGATGCAAAATGGATTATCGCCGAAGGGGCGGATAGTGGGTCTCTAGCGCGGTCTATTCCTATTGATAAAGCACTTGATGATACGATGGTTGCCATTTATCAAAATGGTGAACGTTTACGTCCAAGCCAAGGCTATCCAATGCGGATATTAAACCCTGGTTTTGAGGGGAACGTATCCATTAAATGGGTGCGTTCACTTTATGTTACTGATAAGCCTGTGATGTCACGCTTTGAAACATCGAAATATACCGACAAATTACATGACGGTAAATCATTGCAGTTCTCCCTTGAAATGGATGTGAAGTCGGTTATCACACGTCCGTCTAATGCATTAAGCCTTGAAAAGCGGGGAATGTATGAAATTACTGGTCTGGCTTGGTCAGGACGAGGCAAAATTGCCAAGGTTGAAGTGTCCGCCGATGGCGGCCGCACGTGGGCAGAAGCCATGCTTGAAGGACCAATCCAAAGCAAAATGCTAACACGGTTTAGAATTCCTTGGATGTGGGAAGGAAGGCCTGCGATCCTGCAAAGCCGCGCTATTGACGAATTTGGCCGTGTGCAACCCAGCCGTAAAGAACTTCTCGCTGCGCGTGGAAGGCAAGCATATTATCATTATCATGCGATCCATAGCTGGTCCATTAATGCTAGGGGGGCAGTAAGACATGTTTTTGCGTAAAATACTTATGGCTTCTTTATTACTTGGTGGCGCAACCATAACAGTTGCGCAGGAAAGTCGATTTGGAACACCCGCCACACAGGCGGATATTGATAAACGCTTTTGGTCCACATTCCCGGACGGTGAAAATTTGCCAGACGGGCAGGGCACAGCAATGCTCGGAAAACCATTATTTGAAGAACAATGCACAATTTGCCACGGAACACCCGAAGCACGCGGTGAAAATGATGTTCTTTTTGGTGGGCATGGTACAATTGGTACTGATAAGGCTTTGGCCACAGTTGGTAGTTACTGGCCATATGCTACAACGGTTTTTAATTATATCAGAAAAGCAATGCCCTACACGGCACCGATGTCCATGACGAACAGCGAATATTATTCAATAACGGCTTATTTGCTTTATGAAAACGGCATAATCGGTGAAGGGGATGTGATTAACAAAGAAACACTTCCCGACGTTAAAATGCCAAATGCAGGTAATTTCATCATGGCCTATCCCGAAGTTCCGGAAGAATATAGCATTCAGAAATAATTGTTTAAAATTTCAAAAGAAAAGAGCCATTCTGTGTCATGCGGAAGGGCTCTTTTTTAATGGGTTAATCTTTATTCTATTCCGTAAAATTATCGATTTGAATTTCCGGTAATTCACCAGCTGGCGTAAACCCTAAAATCTTTCCGTAGAAAACAAGCTCACTTTCAAGGGCGTGAATAATATTCTCTTTTTTACCAAACCCGTGATACTCACCTTCATAAGGATAGTATGCCACGGGCACCCCTTTTTCACGAAGGGCTGATACGATCAGTTCCGATTGGTTTGGCGGTACAACTTCATCAAGCAAGCCTTGGAACGTAATCAGCGGGCTTGTAAATCCATCGAGGTAGTTAATTGGAGAACGTGCCTTATAGATATCGATATCTTCCGGATAACGACCGATAAGACTGTCCAAATATCGACTTTCATATTTATGAGTATCACGTGCTAATACCTCAAGATCACTGATGCCGTAATAATTAGCACCAGCTGCGAAGACATCATGCTGAGAAAGGGCCACAAGTACGCTGTATCCTCCAGCACTGCCGCCCGCGATAAGTAGTCTCTCCGGATCAGCCAACCCTTGTTCCACAAGGTAATCTAGACCTGCTTTGGTATCATCAATGTCGACAACGCCCCATTGACCACGGAGCCGTTCACGGTAATTGCGGCCATATCCTGTGCTGCGACCATAATTGATGTCGATGATAGCAAAACCGCGTGTTGTCCAATATTGACGATTAAGTCTAAAGGCGGCACTTGTCGCGCCAGTAGGCCCGCCATGAAGGCGCACGATGGTTGGGGGAAGTTCACCTTCTGGTGCGGTATAGTTTGGATTTTTAGGTGCATAATAAAAGGCATGCACATCTTCGCCTTTTTGATTTGGGAATGTGATGGCTTCCGGTACGGAAACATAGGCATCATCAACCATTTGGTCTTGTGATATTTTGATGGTTTCAAACTCACCATCATCCCATTCAACAATTTCTGTAGCTGATGTCGCCGTTGCGGCTAATAAAAAGACATCATCACCATCAGAATAAACTTTTGAAATGCTGACATAGGGTGTTTCAATTTCGGTCACTTCACCATTCATTAAATTAACGGTCGCAAGATGTGATGTACCGCCGGATCCGTATTTTGCGATAATTTGATCATCCCCATAAAAAGC
>NZ_CBFIEP010000175.1:0-3636 GCF_965661635.1 Pseudemcibacter sp.
ATACGAACATGTGCCGCATGCGCTCGTTGAAATTATTCAAGCAAACGTGGATAGTCAGACATCTTTCTTACTATTGACTTTAGTCGGCCTGCTTATCGTGGGATGTTTTGTTGATATTGGTTCCGCGATTTTAATTTTAGCGCCTCTTTTAGCACCTTTAGCGATAGCGCAAGATGTCGATCTCACTCATTTTGGCGTTATGATGATTGTAAACTTGGAACTTGGTTATTTAACGCCGCCACTTGGTTTAAACCTTATCGTCGCCATGGGCGTGTTTAAAGAAGACTTCTGGGTGATAGCTAAGTCAGTTCTTCCCTTTTTATTGCTCATGTTTGTCGGATTGTTGGTTGTTACCTTCTGGCCGTCACTATCACTCTTTTTACTCTAGGAATTTATAATGACCAATACTCAAATAATATTAAAAAGCAAGCCGGACGGAAACCCTAGCGCTGAAAATTTTGAAATCGCTTCTACTGATATACCATCTCCACAAGATGGCGAAATACTATGTAAAGCTTTATACTTATCTCTTGATCCTTATATGCGTGGACAGATCAGCGGGCGCCATATTTCTGGAACTGTTCATCCAGGAGATTTAATGAGAGGTGAAACGGTATCAGAAGTTATTGAAAGCAAATCGGATGTATTTAAAGTTGGTGATCTTGTAATGCATCATGGGGGTTGGCAGGAATTTTCTATCACAAATTCTGACGATGCTACTTTGGTTGATCAACGCCTAAAACCTTATTCATTAGCGTTAGGCGTTATGGGTATGCCAGGCTTAACGGCCTATGCAGGTGTGCATTACCTAGGTGAATTAAAGCCATCTGATGTTGTGTTGGTTTCTGCGGCCAGTGGCGCCGTTGGTTCTATGGTTGGACAGTATGCTTTAAACATAGGATGCCGTGTTATTGGGATAGCAGGCAGCGATGAAAAATGTGGATGGTTAAGGGATGTTGCTGGTTTTCATGGTACGATAAATTATAAAAATGAAAATCTTGCTGAAGCAATCAAAAGAGAATGTCCAGAAGGGGTTGATTTCTATTTTGACAATGTCGGTGGAGATATGTTGGATACTGTGATGTGGCAGTTGGCAATTGGCGCCCGTGTTGTTTTATGTGGACTTATGGCCCAATATAATACGGATGTTATTCCTCCTGGGCCCAACCCCGCATCGATTATTAAAGCTAGAGCGACGGTGCGTGGACTAGTGGTTTATGATTTCCATGATAAGAAGCAGGAATTTCTAGATTTTACAATTCCATTGCTAGACGAAGAAAAAATTAAATATAGAGAAGATGTATCTGAAGGGTTAGATCAAGCGCCTCATGCTTTTGAAAGATTAATGAAAGGTCAAAATTTTGGTAAGACAATTATCAAGATTAGTTGATGGTTTACTTTGAATAAAAGGTATAATAGTATATCTTTAGTATTAATTATAAAATGATAATCCAACATTGGAGAAAATAATGAAAATCTTGCAGAATATAAGATGGAAGATTGCAAGCGCGGTTTTAAGCGTATGTGCCGTGTCAACTGTATCAGCAGAGACGATTGACCTAAAAACACCTGAGGGGATTATAGAAGCAACAAGAAAAATTTATTGTTCGAGCACAGATCAAAAAATTACACGATATATGTTTGACGGTTATATACATGGCCGTAAACGTGGAGAAGCGGATAAACTATTATTTAGATCAACCGGAATGACTGTTCGTCAGTGTGTTTCCGTAGAAGATGAAAAGCGCGGAAAAGGGTATAAACTGATCACGCGTGAAATTATGCTTTATCGTGATCCCGTTACTGGTGAAGTACTTTATAAATGGGAAAACCCGTATCTTGGTCGCGAAGTTGACGTGATGCATGTGTCGAATGATCCGGTAAATCAACGGGCGAGCTTTCCATATGATGCAGAGGGTAAACCCGCTGCAAAATGGATAGGCAGAGAAATTAAGGATAGCTGGTTTATTAATCTTACTGTTCCGTTATTTTATCACAATACGATGCAAGGCGATTATCAGAAATATGTTGGTGGAGCTTATCATGCGACTGAAATGTTCAGCTTCATGGGTAAGACGGATGACCTTCTAGATGGTGATAAAGATGTCGCCAATGTAGATATTTCTTGGACGCGCTTGTCGGATTGGCTTCCTTGGATGGAAATGCAGGGTCGCGAAGGTATTTTATATGTTAATGCGATCGGTAAATTACTTGATAGTCATGACGAATTACCACAAGTGCTTAAAGATTATATCAGAGATGTTGAACCAAAATATATGACGCCACCCCCCATTGATGATACGCGCCCTAATGCAACAACATGGACAGTATTTAAAGAGAGAACTGAGCCACAACGTCTACCTTTCGGAGGTCATAACTAGTCGTAGTGAGCGCAAGAACACTTTTTGAAAAATTATGGAATGATCACACCGTTTGCCAATTGGCGGACGGTGTGGATTTACTTTATATCGACCGTATTTTTTTACATGAACGCACTGGTAGTATTTCACTGATTAGCTTAGAGGATGCAGGCAGGAGTGTATTAAACCCAGAAAAAGTTTTTTGCACGATGGATCATATCGTGGACACTTTCCCCGGCAGAACAGATAAAACAACGATGCAAGGTGGCCGTGATTTTATCGAAATGACCCGCAAAGCAACCAATAATGAGAATATTAGACTATTTGATATCGGTGATAGAGAGCAAGGCATTGTTCATGTTACCTCGCCAGAACAAGGAATAATATTACCGGGATTGACGCTTGTGTGTCCTGATAGTCATACTTGTACACAAGGCGCATTTGGTGCGTTGGCTTGGGGAATTGGATCCACAGAAGCTGAACAAGCATTAGCCACAAATGTTCTTAGGATGGAAAAACCAAAATCCATGCGTGTTTCTTTTGATGGTGAATTGCCAGCTGGTGTGACCGCGAAAGATATGATTTTACATTTAATTTCTAAATATTCAGCATCGGGGGGGGTTGGTTATGCCGTTGAATTTTCTGGCTCCGCCGTTAAATCACTTTCAATGGAAAGCCGCATGACACTTTGTAATATGGCGGTGGAGTTCGGTGCCTTTACAGGGATGATTGCGGTTGATGAAAAAACCATAGATTATGTTAAAGGAAGACCTTTTGCACCAAAAGGGGAATTATGGGAACAGGCCGTTCAATATTGGGAAGACTTAAAATCAGATAATGAAGCCACTTATGATAAAGAAATTATCATTGATGTGACGAACTTAAGTCTGACTGTATCTTGGGGTACAAGCCCTGGGCAATCAATTGCACTAGGAGAAAAAATTCCATCACCAAATGATTTTGAAGATAAGAACCAAAGAATCGCAGCAGAAAATGCTTTAAGTTATATGGCGATTAAACCCGGTCAATGTCTACGAGACCTTAAAATTGACGCCGCATTTATTGGGTCCTGTACCAATAGTAGGCTACCGGATTTAAGACGTGTAGCAAAATTGCTTAAGAATATGAAAGTGGCCTCAGGCGTTCGTGCGATTTGTGTTCCGGGATCTACAGAGGTTAAATTAGCTGCCGAAGAAGAAGGTATTGATAAAATTTTCATGGATGCGGGGTTTGAATGGAGGGAAAGCGGCTGTTCAATGTGCTTTTTTGCAGGTGG
>NZ_CBFIEP010000176.1:0-8795 GCF_965661635.1 Pseudemcibacter sp.
GTTTGTTTGGCGGTCGAATTAATAATCATGTCGGGCATCACGGGTGTGCGTTTAAAATAATGACTATAGATAAATTTTATAAAAATCAGGAGTGTATAATAATGGGTTATGTAATTGAACCTAAAGCTATTTCAAGTGTAGCAGTGCATGGAAGTAATGACCGTTTTCCAGTGAGACGAATTTTTTGTGTAGGACGAAATTACGCAGCGCACGCGATTGAAATGGGGTACGATCCTGATCGGGAACTTCCTTTTTATTTCACGAAACCGGCTGATGGCGTTGTTGATAATGGTGTTGATGTTCCTTATCCACCAATGACAGAAAACCTTCATTTTGAAGCGGAACTCGTGGTAGCTATTGACAAAACGGCTATAGATGTAAGCGAAGAGAATGCATTAGATCATGTTTATGGCTATGCTGTCGGTAACGACCTAACCCGACGCGACCTACAATCACAATCAAAAACAAAAGGACGCCCTTGGGATACTGGTAAGGCATTTGATAATTCTGCGCCTTGCGCGGAAATTCATTTGGCCGATCAAGTAGGTGACATTGAAAATGCCCGCATTTGGTTGACCGTGAACGGTGAAACAAAGCAAGATAGCAATACCAATAAGCTGATCTGGTCCGTATCCGAAGTGATTGCTAATCTATCAGGTCTATTTACACTTCAGCCGGGCGATCTTATTTATACGGGAACGCCGGAAGGGGTAGGTCCAGTGGTGAAGGGTGATGTGATTAAAGTAGGGGTTGATGGGTTAACAGACTTGGAGACAAAAATTGTCTAATATTATTTTACATGGCTGTTGGCGCAGCTCAGCTGCTTATCGTGTGCGAATTGCACTTAATTTGAAAGGCATTGATTATAGCCAGCAAAATTATGTCTTAGGCGCGGGGGAGCATAAAACAGCAGATTATAAAGCAAAAAATCCGCAAGGACTTGTCCCTGCATTAGAAGTTGACGGTAAAATCATTAGTCAGTCTCTATCGATAATTGAATATTTGGATCACATAGAGCCGGATAATAGACTTTTACCGCTTGATCCGGATGAGCGTGTTCGCGTTCAATCCATTGCCTATTCAATAGCGTGTGAAATTCACCCGCTTAATAATTTACGTGTGTTAAAATATCTCAAAGGGCCATTGCAGCTTGATGAAGAGGCAGTCAATACATGGTACCGCCATTGGGTAGCGGAAGAATTTTCAGCACTGGAAAAGAAACTATCATCTGAAAGTGAAACTGGTAAATTTTGTCATGGTGACAAACCTGGTTTTGCCGATACGTTTTTAATTCCACAAATTTATAATGCCAACCGATTTGAATGTGATTTAAGTAAATATCCTACATTAATAAGGATCAATGAAGTGTGCCTTGAATTGGATGCCTTTAAAAATGCTGTTCCAGAAAAACAGCCTGATGCTCTTTAATGCCACAAGCTTGATAGTTGGCAATTTTATTGAAGCTTGATTATAATTTTAACAAGATTATAGTACCACCAGTAAAGTATCATTGAGTAAAGAGTAATAAATGATGAAAAAATATTGGGGAATTGGTGTTATTGCCATCTTGGGGGTGAATTTATTTACTTATGCCAATGCTCAAGATTTTAATGGCATTCCGTCATATTCCCAGACATTTAAAGAAAATGTTCAATTGGCTGTTACAGAGCATCCAAGAACTTCCGCAGCGCTTGCAACGCGAGAAGAGCAGAAGTTTCGTGAAGATGAGGCGCGATCAGCACTTTATCCACAAATTGGTGTCGATTTGTCGGGACGTCACCGATTGCTAAATAATTTTGAGGATCGCTTTGATAATATTATTTATATTAGGGGCGCAGAGGATGATGCGGTAACGTCCTTAGGCCAGGGTTGGGTGCAAGAAGCAGATTTCAATATTTATAATGTTTATACGGCTGGTGATGCGACGTTATACGTTGATCAAGATATTATTCAAACAATAAGCTAATTACTTTGTTCAATGAGCCATTCTTTTAATGCGACAACAGGTGCATAATTGGAATGGTTGTTGGGGGTAATTAAATAATAGCCCGCACTATTTTCAAGCGGCAGGTCTATTAATATTTCAAGTTCGCCGCGATCAAGTTCGGTGTTAATTAAAAAATGGGGAAGAAGGGCAACGCCTAAGCCAGCGACGGCCGCCTGTGTAACCATTGAAAATTGCTCTAATACCATGCCTCTATCCTTTGGAGGAGTGATGTTATTTTGTTTGAACCAATCTTCCCATGCATTTAAGCGTGTTTCAATATGAAGTAAGGGCATCTCTGCAATTTCTTTGGCATTTCGGATTGTGTGTTCACCTATAAATGATGGGGCAGCGACAGGAACGGCCTCTTCACTCATTAAAAAAGAGCCTTCTGTATTGGGCCAATCTGGATGACCAAAATGAATAGCACAGTGTATATCTTCGTTATTAAAATCAAATGGTGATAGCTTACTGGTGAAGTTTACGGTTATTTGTGGGTTTTTGGACAGAAAATCAGGGAATTTTGGCATCAACCATCTCATCCCGAATGTGGGTAATATTGCTACATTTAATGTTTGTCCTGTGGTGTCACTCACCGCATTTAACGATGCATTTCTTATAGTTCTTAATGCGCCACCAATTTCGTCTGCATATATTTTACCAACATCGGTTAAAATTATCGATTTTTTTATGCGTTTAAATAATGAAATTCCAAGCTGTTCTTCTAAAGCGCCGACCTGCCTGCTTATTGCACCTTGTGTCAGGTTTAATTCTTGTGCCGCTAATGTAAAACTACCGTTTCTTGCGGAAGCTTCAAATGCCATTAGCATACTGGTGCTTGGGATGAGACGTCTTTGACCTAACATATTTTATCCATTCATTACAAAAAATCATGAACTTATGACCAACTTTGGCTTGTTCATATGGTTATTTTTTTGTAATTTACGGCAAATTTTAATTCTAAGCAATATAGTGAAGTGAGTTTTTGTAATAAACAATTTCCCATTTTTACAAGCAATGCCGTGGAGGGCGCCAAAATGAATGTACAAGCAAAAGTAAGAAAAAAGCATATTCCAACCGAGAAAGAAGCTGAATTTCTGTCTAAAGTAGAAAACGCAAAATACGACCGTAAAATTATTACAGGTCTTCAAAAGTTCATTGATGGTAAAGTCGATGATGATATGAAAGATTTCTATAGCCAAGAAGAAATTGAAGCTATTTCTGCGTTAAAAGGAACAAATAAAGATATTGAAGCGCGTATGCCGGTTAAAATTACGCGCCATTATTTCGAACGCGCCCGTGTCAGTGCACCTATTCGTACACTCGTTAAAGCAAGCCCCGCTGAAACATTTGATCTTGCCGGTTCAGAAGACCCAGGTAAGCAAATGAGTTATAGCCCTGTTGAAGGATTAATACATAAATATGAGCTTGGTCTAATTTATGTTGCTGGAACGTGTTCGGCGCATTGTCGGTTTTGTTACCGTGAAGAATTAATCGCGAAAAAAGAGATTGTTCGTGAAGATGGATCAATTCAGGCTAAGGGCCTCGCGCAAATTCCTGATCTTGTGGAATATATCATTCAACATAATAAAGAAGTTGATGAAGCCGGTGGAATTCATCCTGAAACAGGTCGTGAAAGGCTTCGTGAAATTCTTATGTCCGGTGGTGATCCGATGGTACTTGCCAATAAAGGTATTGCATCATGGTGGGCAGCTTTATCAGAGGCAGGTATTGAAAGCATTCGTTTAGGAACCAAAGAACTGGCGTTCTTCCCGCAACGCTTTGATGAAAGTTTCTTTAAAATGATGGATGATTTCCATGCATCATACCCACAAACTAAGTTACGTTTCATGATTCACTTTAACCACCCTGATGAGTTTTTGGCAAAAGACGAAGACGGTAACTATATTGATATGCCAGGTGGCGGCCTTAAATGGGTTGAAGATACAGAAAAAGCGATTGATGAATTCGGTAAGCGTGGATTTGTTACTGTCGACAATCAGTCGCCAATCATCAAAAACATTAATAATGATCCTGATGCACTTCGTATTATGCAACGTGAACTTCGCCGTAAAAAAGTTGAAAACCACTATTTCTTCTGTGGCCGTGATATTGTTGGCCATAAAGCTTTCAATGTTCCTATTGAAGAAGCTTGGAATATTCTTAATACATCACAACGTGGCCTTTCAGGTGTTGAAGCACATGCCCGCCTTTCTATTACTCACTATTATGGTAAAACAGAAGTGGCAGCCGTTACTAATGAACCAGTTCCGGGTATTCCTGGCGGTGAAAATGGTGTTGTGATCTTTAAACTTCTTCGTTCAGCAGAAGATGCGCCGAAGAAAGGTCAAGTTGCCATCGTTGGTCGTAATCCAGATGCTATCTGGTTTGATGGATATAAAGACCGCGTGATAATGGATGATGCGGGCCTCTTTAGTACCAAGGCATAATTTTCACATAGGACATTAAGTTTATGATCAATAAACAAGTGAACTCTGTTCATGACGCGGTGGCGAACATCAATGATGGCACCACCGTGATGATTGGTGGTTTCGGCGAAGCCGGTAGCCCTATCGAACTTATCCATGCTCTGATCGATCATGGCGCAAAAGATCTTACGGTTGTGAATAACAACACGGGGTCAGGCCATGTGGGATTAGCGGCCTTAATCGAAAATAAAAGAGTTGCGAAAATGATTTGCTCTTTTCCAAAGTCGGCAAATTCTTTTGTGTTTCCAGACCTTTACAAAAAAGGTGAAATTGAACTGGAACTCGTCCCGCAAGGCACACTCGCTGAACGTATCCGTGCGGGTGGGGCTGGAGTTCCTGCCTTTTATACGGCGACTTCCGTTGGTACGCCCCTTGCTGAGGGTAAAGAAGTGCGGAATATTAATGGCCGTGATTATGTGCTTGAATATGGACTAACGGCAGATTTTGCGTTGATAAAATCGCTAAAAGCTGACCGCTATGGAAATTTAATTTATAATAAAACCGCACGTAATTTTGCCCCTGTCATGGCGATGGCAGCGGAAACAACCATTGTTCAAACCAAAGAATTTGTTGAAGCAGGTGAACTTGATCCTGAAGTGGTTGTAACACCTGGAATTTTTGTTGATCAAATTATAACGGTCGCTGATCCATTACTCGAATCAAAACTTGTTGCCGCTGAGGAGGTTTACCCATGAGTGAAGAACAAATCGGTTGGAACCGAGAACAAATGGCAGAACGTGCCGCACAAGATATTCCAAACGGATCATACGTGAACTTAGGCATCGGTATTCCTGAAAAAGTTGTTCGTTATGTACCCGATGGCACCGAAGTGATTTACCATACGGAAAATGGGTTGCTCGGTATGGGGGATGCGCCTGAAGAAGGACAAGAAGATCCTGAACTTATCAATGCGGGTAAAAAACTTGTTACGGCAATTCCTGGCGCATCTTATTTTCATCATGCGGATAGTTTTTCGATGATTCGCGGTGGCCATATTGATATATGCGTGCTTGGCGCAATGCAGGTTGCGGAAAATGGTGATCTTTCTAATTGGTCGACTGGAAACCCAGATGCGATACCTGCTGTGGGTGGGGCGATGGATTTGGTGGCCGGTGTTAAAACCATTCGCGTGATAACGCAGCATGTCACCAATAAAGGATACCCGAAACTTGTTGAAAAATGCACGTTCCCTTTAACGGGTGCAGGAGTGGTTAGCCGCATTTATTCGGACCTTGCCGTGATCGATGTAACACCTGAAGGGTTTAAAGTGGTAGAGCTCGCCCCCGGTGTTGATTTTGATTATGTACAAGAACGTACTGGCTGCAAATTGATTGCAGAATAAAGGAAAAAGAAATGTCAAAAAGTTCTGATTTATATGACCGTGGTTTAAAAGTTATGCCCGGTGGTTGCAGTCGTAATACAATTTTACGCATACCCCATCCACTTTATGTGGAAAAAGGCGCTGGCTGCTATGTGACAGATATCGAAGGTATAGAGCGTGTTGATTTCGCCAATAATATGTGTTCACTTATTCATGGTCATGCGCACCCTGAGGTAACAGAAGCTGTTGCCGCTCAGCTATCAAAAGGGACAGCATTCACTATTGGTACAGAAGTTGAAGTTGAATTTGCAGAGCATATTGTTTCAAGAAGCGCTTCATTTGAAAAAATGCGATTTGTTAATTCGGGCACTGAAGCTGTCATGAGCTGCATTAAAGCGGCACGTGCTTTTACGGGGCGTTCAAAAATTGCAAAGGCAGAAGGCGCCTATCACGGTCTTTATGATTATGCAGAAGTCAGCCAAACATCAAAGCCGGAAAACTGGGGTGATGAAAATAATCCAAGTAGCGTTCCGGTTGCCCATGGCACACCAAAAGCGGCTCTTGATGACGTGATCATTATTCCTTTTAATGATCCTGATCGCGCTTTAAAGATTTTAGAAGAAAATGCAGATGACATCGCCTGCGTCTTGCTTGATGTGATGCCGCACCGTATTGGTCTTATCCCTGCAAAGGATGATTTTGCCCGTGCTATGTTTAAATGGACGCGCCAAAATGACAGCCTTCTTGTTTTTGATGAAGTGATTACGTTCCGCTCAAACTATGGCGGTGCTCAAGAATGGTATGAGGGGATAGCCCCTGATTTGACCGCGATGGGCAAAATGATTGGTGGCGGTTTCCCCGTGGGGGCTCTTGCTGGCCGTTCTGATGTAATGGACGTTATGGACCCTCATGCGAGTAAAGTTCTATTTCCGCATTCTGGAACCTTTTCTGCTAACCCTGTGACCATGACAGCTGGCCTTAAATCAATGCAGATGTTTGACCGTGATGCGGTGCTTAAAATTAATAAACTTGCTGATTATGCGCGTACGTCATTAATAGAAGCCATTAATCTTGCCGATGTTCCAGCCAGCGTTAGCGGCGAAGGATCAATGTTCCGCATTCATATGAAAGAGAATGTCCCGGTAAGTTATCGCGATGGTTATGTCTCGCCAAAAGAAAGCGAATTGATCAAAACATTGCTTGGTCATTTGTTTGATGATGGTATTATGATGATCAACACCTGTACGGGCGTTCTTTCAACTGTTATGGCCGAAAAAGAAATCGATAGACTTTCTGAAGCGGTGCTTAGCGGTTTGAAGAAAATGAAAAATCAATTTTAAGCACAAGGTAATTTTTAAAAAGGCTATCCAATGAAAGACGTTTTTATATGTGATGCTATTCGCACACCTGTTGGTCGATATGGCGGCAGTTTAGCCGCTGTTCGGGCTGATGATCTTGGTGCGGTTCCTATTTCCGCATTGATGGAAAGAAATAAAAATGTCGATTGGGAAGCCGTTGACGATTTAACCTATGGCTGTGCCAATCAAGCTGGCGAAGACAATCGAAATGTTGGTCGTATGTCGGGCCTACTTGCAGGGCTTCCGCTTGAGGTTGCTGCCTCGACCGTCAATCGATTATGTGGATCAGGGCTTAACGCTGTGGGTATTGCCGCTAACGCGATTAAAGTTGGTGAAGGTGATCTAATGATCGCGGGTGGTGTGGAAAGCATGACGCGCGCGCCATTTGTTATGGGAAAATCCGAAGGACCATATGGACGTGCTCAAAAGCTTGAAGACACGACTATGGGGTGGCGTTTTATCAATAAAAAACTTGATAAAATGTACGGTGCTGATGTGATGCCGCAAACCGCAGAACATCTTGCGGATGAACATAATATCAGCCGCGAAGATCAAGATAAATTCGCCTTCTGGAGCCAAGAAAAAGCCGCCGCTGCAATTGAAGCGGGTTATACGGCCGATGAAATTTGCTCAGTCACCGTTCCGCAACGACGTAAAGATCCAATAGTTGTGGAAAGGGATGAACATCCACGTCTTTCTCCACTTGATAAACTTGCTTCCCTTCGTACAATCTTTGAAGCGGGTACCATCACGGCCGGTAATGCGTCCGGTATTAACGATGGTGCGGCCGCGACGCTTCTTGCATCCGAACAAGCGGCGAAATTACATGGCTTAACACCGCGTGCTCGCATACTTGGATCGGCTGTGGCTGGAGTACCACCACGCACTATGGGAATTGGTCCTGTGCCGGCCTCTAATAAATTGCTCGCGCGTCTTGGTTTATCGCTTGATGATATGGATATTCTTGAACTTAATGAGGCCTTCGCCGCACAAGTATTGGCTTGCACAAGATCACTTGGACTTGACGATAATGACCCCCGAATTAACCCGCAAGGCGGGGCCATTGCATTTGGTCATCCTTTGGGAATGAGTGGTACGCGTCTTGTGACTACGGCCGTAAATCAACTTGAACGCAGTGGCGGTAAATATGCCCTTTGCACCATGTGTATCGGTGTCGGACAAGGCATCGCCATGGTGATTGAGCGGGTTTAAATTTCTTCAATGATTATCATTTTTGCTGAAAAGCAATTGCGCATGCTAATTTTCCTATATGTCAATTTTGACCTTTTTCTTTGATTGGTTTACTCTTTTCTTTCTAGCATGGGAGGGTATCAATGAGAAAAACAATCATCAGTCGAACCGTAATAGCATTTGCATTACTTTTAGTATCCAACATTCCGGCAATAGCAGCAGATATTTATGATAAAGCCGAAGTTCAGAATTTTATTGATGGCATTATGGCATCGAATATGGACGAAAATAATAATGCCTCTGCCGTTATCAAAGTTATGAAAGATGGTGATGTTATTTTTTCAAAAGGCTATGGTTATATTGATCAAGAAAATAAAAAGCCCGTAAGCGTAGATACCAGCTTGTTTCGACCTGGCTCCATTTCAAAGTTGTTCACTTGGGTTTCCGTGATG
>NZ_CBFIEP010000177.1:0-6435 GCF_965661635.1 Pseudemcibacter sp.
TTCTATTGCAGGTGAATGGCAGGTTGTTGAAATCATTCGTCCTGGTGGACACCGCGTAAAAGATATCCGACCCCTCGTAAGATTAAATGTTAGCGTGGTTGCAAAAGACGGCGACCGCATGGAAAGCGGCTATGAAGGCGCGGGAGGAAGATATACATATAATGAACTCCTTACGTCAGATAATTGGAAATCACAAACAGACAACGCCATTAGACAAGCCATTCTTAATTTGGATAGTGTTCCCGCACCTGCTGGTGAAATGGATGTCGTGCTTGGCCCAGGCTGGCCAGGTGTATTACTTCATGAAGCTATTGGGCACGGATTAGAAGGTGATTTTAATAGAAAAGGTAGTTCAGCGTTCGCTGGTTTAATGGGCGAAAGAATTGCCGCGAAAGGTGTGACCGTCGTTGATGATGGTACTATGGAAAATCGTCGCGGTTCATTAAGCATTGATGATGAAGGAACAGCTACGAACTGCACGACTCTCATCGAAGATGGCATTCTTGTCGGCTATATGCAGGACAGAATGAATGCAAGACTGATGGGCGTTGAATCAACCGGAAACGGCCGACGTCAAAGTTATGCTCACCAGCCAATGCCCCGTATGACAAACACTTACATGTTAAGTGGCAATCAAGATCCCGAAGAAATTTTATCCGGTGTCAAAGACGGCCTTTACGCCGTTAATTTTGGCGGCGGGCAAGTTGATATAACCAATGGTAAATTCGTATTTAGCTGCACGGAAGCATATAAAGTTAAAAACGGTAAAATTGATGTGCCTGTTAAAGGGGCTACTTTAATTGGTAATGGTCCTGATGCTTTAAAAAGAATTTCAGCCATCGGAAATGATATGAAGCTCGATAACGGCGTTGGCATTTGCGGCAAAGCAGGGCAGTCCGTTCCAGTAGGTGTTGGTCAACCTACTCTCAGATTAGACGGAATAACTGTCGGCGGAACAGATCTTTAAAAAAACCTGCCTAAACATAATGTTAAGGCAGGTTTTATAATAATGGTGGAGCTAAGCGGGCTCGAACCGCTGACCTCTACACTGCCAGTGTAGCGCTCTCCCAGCTGAGCTATAGCCCCTAAACCCTTTAGGTTCAACTACTTAAATTGATATTATTAATAACAAACTCTGTAAATAATCTTGCTTACCACAGCACGACCACAACGGAGATTAAATAATGGCAAGTATTAGGAAATTAAGTAACAAATGGCAAGTGCAGATTAGAAGAAAGGGACACCAGTCTTTTACCAAGTCTTTCACTTATAGGAAGGATGCCGAAACATGGGCTCGGATCAAGGAACGTGAATTAGATAATGGTGGTGTCAAAGTAAATAGAAGTGAAATAAGAACTACCTCCCTGGCTGATCTGTTACTTAAATACAGGGACACAATAGTTAGCAGAAAACGGAGTAGAAGAATTGAAACTTATCTCATTAATGCCTTCATTAAACATAAGTTCGCATCTTTAAGTTTATCAGCTGTATCACCAAGAACATTTGCATATTACCGAGATGAACGGCTAAAGGTTGTGAAACCTGCTTCAGTATGCAGAGAATTAGCAATCTATAGACACGCTTTCCAAGTTGCTATTGACGAATGGCATTATCCTATCGATGAGAACCCATTGCTGAAGGTAAAGAAACCAAAGGTAATGGACAGCCGTAATAGAAGACTTGAACTCGGTGAGCTTGATACCATGATGGACTACTGTAAGGAACGGCAATTACCCGACCTGCTGAATGTTATCATCATGGCAGTTAAGACGGGAATGCGTCGCGCTGAGCTTTTGAGGCTTACCAAAGAGCACTTCAATCCTGAGACAAGAACCTTATACATTCCAATCACCAAAAGTGGTTATCCAAGAACCATCCCACTCACCCTGAAGGCAGCGGCTATTATAGACAGCCTAGGATTGCATCAAGGGATTTATTCCAAAAGTACTGAAGGCTTTATGTCTGCTTGGCAGAGGCTGATCAAAAGAACTGGCATTATTGACTTGAGGTTTCACGACTTAAGGCATGAAGCAATTAGCAGGTTCTTTGAGATGGGGTTGAGTGTTCCTGAGGTAGCGTTGATTAGCGGTCATCGTGATTACAGGATGTTGCAACGGTACACTCATTTGAAGCCTGAGGAGGTTGCTTTGAAACTTCTTTAGAGCTGTTTTATCACAGATGTGTAGAGCCAGATCAGGACTATGCATTTGCTGATCCAGGGGAGGCCATACAGAGCCTTTAGTTAAATTTATGTAGTGCAGGATTCGCCCAGGTGCTTCACCTCTCAGCGAGTCTTAAAATAAGCCAAGAAAGATCCGCAATAATCGGAGAGAATTTATGATATATGACGGCTATGCTTTACGTGTCGGCGCAATGGTAATCATTTGTTCTGATAGGTCATCATGAAGCCCACCAATCATCATATGTTTGATACCGGGTACAAAGGCAACATCATAGATCTCCTCAATGGTTTCATTCTCCACGGTGATGCTATGAAGAATATCTCCCTTTAAGATATCAAAGACAAACAAGCCACACTGATCTTCCTCATTGGCATCTTTGAGTTTTGCTTCGAGAGGTAAATCCTGGAAGCTTTTACTCTCTCTGATCTTGGATGTACTAGTAACAGCTGTATCACCAATAAACTGAAGTCCACGGGCAAAACCAGGGATGTGTGTTCTCGCCGTAAACATCTTATTTACCCTATCAACAATACCAATTTCACCAGTACCTGAGTTCACGAGCCATAAATTACCTTCATGAAGTCTTGGTGAGTGGGGCATAGATAAATCATTAAGTATAATCTCGCCCTTACTGACATCAATAAGGACACCGCCATCAGCTCTGACATCCCGCCATCCTTCAAAAGTATTTGTTTGAGAGAGTGCTGTTACATATTTGACAGCTCCATCTTCGATGGCCAGACCATTAAGGTGGCAACGATCTTCATAAACAAGGCTATCTATAAAAGAAGGTTTCCACAGAGGAGCGATGCTGTGAGTAGCGGCACAACCTCCAACGCAGTTCATGCGTGTACTGGCAAAGGCAATCATGCCATTTTTAAGAAGTCCAATTTCATGGGTATCCTGATTACCTGTTCGATACATCATTTCAGGGACATATACTGCATCAAAACCAGCAAAAGGGTGTTGGGTGTTTGGAGTGAGGGCATTCTCAAAGCGCCAGATACGGAACTTATCTGCCATAAGCAGTGTCGAGTTATTAACACTCAAGCCTGTAGGATCAGGATAACTACGTTCATAGAAAGCAACTTCATCTTTATCATCTAGACCAACAGTAAAGACTTTACCCAAACGACGTGCAGTAAAGACGAGTGAACCGTTTGCTTCTTTTAACCAACGAGCAAACCCGTCAGATATATTGAACTTTGGCGGGCTTACGGTTACTTTTTTTTCTGTTGTCATTGAATACACTTATCCTCTGTAAAAATCATTCCTAAATTCCATTATGATCAAACATGAGATCAGATTGTTGATATACTATCTCTCACGGAAGGCTTTTTCCTGTAATTTAAGCACTGGGTTCATCAAGTAGCGCATAATTGATTTTTTACCGTTCAGAATATCGACTTCTGCGACCATACCAGGTAAAATTGGTAAGTTTCCATCATCAGATGGCAAACTATTTTCTTCTGTGCGCACTTGAATGACATAAACATATTGCTCTTGATCATTAAGGATCGCATCAGCACTAATATTTTCGACACGCCCTTCCAAAGCACCATATCTTGCGAAATCATAGGCCGTTAATTTTACTCTTGCATCCTGCCCTGGGCGAAGGAATGCGATATCCTGCGGTTGCACTTCTGCTTCTACAAGCAAAGTATCATCAAGCGGTACCAACTCAACAATCGGCATACCACTATCAACGATACCACCAAGGGTACTGACCATGACTTGATTTATAATCCCGTCTGTTGGGGCGAGCACATCGGTTCTGTTGACACGGTCAGAAAGGGCTGGAAGACTGTCGACAAGTTGGTTGCGGTTAGTTTCTGCCTCATTCTGTTCCATCAGCGCACTTGCGCGAAACTTCTGTCTCTCCGCTTCAATTTGAAGATTAACTTCCTCAACGGATTTTTTTGCTTTTTCAATACCGAGTTCAGCAATACGACTATCGCCCGAGGCCTCAATTTTTCGTTGTTCCGCACGAACCAATTCCATCTGCGGTTCAATACCGCGTTCTACCAGCGGCTTAAGTAACTCGACTTCCCGATCAGCCAGGGCACTCGCAGATCTCGCACTCACCAAACTAACCTCTGTTTCAATAAGTTCTTGTTCGATTTGCTTTAATCGCGCTGCAATACTATTGATAGATGCATCAAATTCAGCTTTACGCGCATTAAATAAATTTAATTCACGGCTGACCATATATTCCTGCTCGGCCATTAACTTTTCATCAAACACAGGCTCTTCAAAGTTACTTTCCGCTTTGAGACGCGCGATAGTCGCTTCCAATGATAGAAACTCTTCTTCATTACGGTTAAATTCTGCATCAAACTGGGTACGATCCAGTTTTACCAGCACGTCTCCTGCTTTCACTTTATCGCCTTGACGGACGAGAATTTCTTTTACAATACCGCCTTCAAGGTTTTGGATAATCTGAATTTGTTTAGATGGCACAATTCGCCCCGATGCACGTGTCACTTCATCCAGTTCAGATAATGAAGCCCATAAAATGAAAAGCACGAAAAAACTGGCAATACAAATCAACAATGCATTCGCGGCAATTTTGGGTGTTAACTCTGTCTTATCACTTAGCATGTCTCTACCCCTTTTTCATCATGTCAGGTGTATTCTTTACACCCTTAGGGGTTAACATTTTAATCACGTCATCTTTTGGTCCATTGGCAACAATCTTACCCTGTTCAACAACGATGATACGGTCGACAAGTTCTAATAAAGTGGGTCGATGCGTAACGATGAGAAGCGTCCTGTCTTTTAATTCTTCTTTTAGTCTATAAATCAACTTATGTTCAGAAGCTGTATCCATAGAGCTGGTAGGTTCATCCATCATAACCATTGGTGCATTACGCACGAGAGCCCTGCATATCGCCAAGGCTTGTTTTTGTCCGCCGGAAAGTCCTTCACCGCGATCTCTTAAGTGAAGGTCATATCCATTGGGAATGGCCCCAATAAATTCTTGCACGCCACTTATTTCCGCTGCTTTTAAAATGTCTTCATCTTTAATATCGGGATGTCCCATGGTGATATTTTCTTTTACCGTACCAGAAAAAAGGAATACATCCTGTAAAACCATTGCCATATTGGCACGCACATCTTCAGGGATAATTTGCCGTATGTCCGTATCGTCTATCATGATGGCACCATCATCTGGGTCATAAAGGCCAGCCGCAAGGCGCAACACCGTACTTTTACCCGAACCTATTTTGCCTAAGATGCCAACCTTTTCACCCTGCTCAACCTTGAAAGATACATTATCAAGCACGCGGGTTGGTTGATCAGGGTATTTGAAGGTCACGTTTTTAAATTCTATTTTGCCCTTCATATTTTCGCGGCGGATAAAATCACGTCCCGACACATCTTCAGATGGTTCCGCCATTAAATGATCAAGCGCAGCATAAGCCGTCTTAGCATGGTTATAGCGTGTTAGTAGGTTCGCTAACTGGCCAAGCGGTGCAAGACAGCGACCGGAAATAATCACACAAGCAATCAAAGCCCCCATCGAAAGTTCCCCGTCCATAATCAAAATAAAACCAACAGCAACAATACCAATTTGTGATAATTGCTGCGCAGATGCTGCACTATTAATGGCAATTTGGCTGAACATCCGAGACTTTAAACCGACATTAGAATGTTGGTCCACTGCCTTTTCCCAGCGGTCATGAAATAAACGATCTGAGCCAAGGCTTTTTAAAGTTTCTAGGCCCGATACCATTTCAACAAGCGTGCTTTGCTTGCTATGCCCTTGCTGCATACCCTCTTTTGAAAAGCGCGATAAAAAAGGTTGAATAAATACACCAACAAAGAGAACAAATGGCACCGCAATGGCCGGTACCCAAGCTACAGGGCCACCAATAAAAGCAATCACGCCGATAAAGAGTACGATAAAAGGAATATCAACTACCGTCGCAAGAGACGCAGATGTGCAAAAATCACGCAAGCTTTCAAATTCACGCACCGTATTCACTAACCCTCCGGTTGAGCCTTTTTGTGAAGCGAGCTTTAATTTCATGATCCGGTCAAAGATACGCTTCGCCACCGTCAAATCCACTTTTTGCCCCGCGCTATCAATAAAATAGGCACGCAGAAACTTGAGAAGAAAATCAAATCCGATCAGGATAAACATCCCAATACAAAGCGCTACAAGACTTTCAATCGCGTTATTTGGAATGACCCTATCATAAACGGTCATAATGAATATTGAACTACCCAAAGAGAAGACGTTAATCAT
>NZ_CBFIEP010000178.1:0-14416 GCF_965661635.1 Pseudemcibacter sp.
CAACTACCCATGAAGTGTATCAAATTTGATCAGCACATTATCTTGAATTTATCGCCACAAATGCGCTAATGTGATTCGGTATTAAAGATAAAATATAGGAAAAAAGATGAGCAAATTTCACCGCAATAAGAAAAAGAAAAAAGACCAAAGCAGTGACAAAAGACTAATCATCATCCTTTGTGTTGCCGGCCTTCTCGCTATCGCTTTTCTTGCTAGTGTGTCATAATTCCAACGAACCAATATAAAAAGGATGATTAAGAACATGCTGAATAGAAAGATAAATAATTAATGATACGACTTGGGGTCAAATTTGGGGGTTTACTGGTATCGCTTGCTCTTCTTTCGGGGTGTATCAACGGTTATCAGGGAAATTCTTATACATCCTATATTGACCCTTTAACGGCCGATAATGTAGTGCCCTTGGCAGAGGGAGAAAAACCAAAACTGATATTCAGCGAAGATATCGAAGCGGATAAAGAAAAATATTTAAAACTTGGTTTCGTTATTATTGGCGAGTCTGAATTTGAAAATACAAATGAAGTTAGATTTCCAAAGCGTAAAATCGACAGCCATGCAAACCGTGCAATTGGTTACGCAATGAAAGTTAAAGCAACTCATATTCTATATTTACGAAAAAAAATTAGTGAATACAGTGAAACCACCGTTAAAGACGGAAAATATGAAACTCAATTTTTTGAAAGATTTCAAAATATTTCCGTTTATATGGTTAGGAGGCGAGTTTAATGAGAGGGGCGTCGATTGTTTTTTGTTTTTGTAAGTTAGGTGGTGTTTAGATGAGTTTCTATAACAGGGCGCTTGTTGTGGTTTTGGGATTGCTCGCCATCTTGTTTGGGCCATTTTTGTTACTTTATAGTGGAGTTTCGTTTCATGCGAATAAGGATGAAGATATGGTGCCGGATCCTACTTTGATCGAGTTTACATTAAGTGGAACAGGACAGGATACTATTTTTGAAATCCCACATTATTACTTTGAATATGAACCATATGCTGAAAATGTTAAAGAATTTACGCTTGAAATGCGCTTACCTAACCTGACACCAGAATCTGTTGTGAAATACGAGGCTAAGCGTAATGGGATTCCAGAAGAAGAGCAGAACGAAGCATACGTCCAATCTTATTTAAGGGTTGTTGTCAGTGCTAGTAAAAATAACGTGGTCTATAAAAGATTGGAAAGTTCTATTCTGCCTGAAGAAGTTAGAGAAACGAAGAGTTTTGAAGAGGTTTTTGACCTCTATTATTTAGGAACTAAAATGCACGATATCTCTGGCAATGGTATTTTGAGTAAAGTTGGGGTTGCGTACGGTAAAGATAAGCAAGACAAAATATATGAATTAAATAATCCAGTTTCAGAATTTTACGTTCAAAGAAGGTTTCATGATGATGTTGGTTTTTATATCCGTTGTTCGTTGTTGCAAAAAATAAAGTTTTGCGATCTCGAGAAGGATTTTATGACAGAAGATTTAAAAATTCAAATTCGTTTCTTTAATCAGAATTTAAAAAACTAGAAAATTCTGGATAAAAAGATAAACGACTTTCTAAAAAGGCATATGAAAATTAAACTTGGGAATAGATAATGGACACGCTACAAGAAATTAATCAGGCGATAATAGATAATAAAGATCGTTGGGCGCAACTTGTAAATAGTGGGGAAAGGACTACTTTTTATAAAAAATAATGTCATAAATAACCATGCATAAAAAAGGGCGCAAAAAGCGCCCTTTATAGCATTATATAATTCTTTATTTTCTAAGTGCAGCCTGCGCGGCAGCGAGCCTTGCGATTGGAACGCGGTATGGCGAGCATGAAACATAATCAAGTTCAGATCGATGGCAAAATTCAACTGATGCCGGATCACCGCCATGTTCACCACAAATACCGACCTTTAGACCGTCATTGGTATTTCGACCACGCTCAACACCAATTTTTACCAATTCACCAACACCGTCCTGATCAAGACTTACAAACGGATCTTGATCATAGATATCCGCTTTTAAATAATCATCCAAGAAGCGTGCACTATCATCACGGCTGATGCCGTATGTAGTTTGTGTTAAATCGTTGGTTCCAAAGCTAAAGAATTCAGCGTGTTTTGCAATTTCACCCGCTTGAAGTGCCGCACGAGGTAATTCAATCATCGTGCCAACCATATATTCAAGTTTTTCACCCGACCCGGCGATAATTTCATCCGCTAATTTACAGATTAGCTCACGTAATATTTCAAGTTCTTTCGCTGAGCCAACAAGAGGCACCATAATTTCCGGTATCACGGCCTCGCCTAATGTTTTTGAAACCTCAAGCGCCGCTTCAATAATGGCGCGTGTTTGCATTTCATAAATTTCTGGGAAGCTTATTCCAAGACGACAACCACGATGACCAAGCATTGGATTAAATTCGTGAAGTTCCTCAGAACGTCTTTTTAAGAATGCCATATCAACACCCATGGCATTGGCAACGTCAACGAAATCTTCTTGCTTATGCGGTAAAAATTCATGCAGCGGCGGATCAAGCAAACGAACTGTTACCGGAAGCCCTTTCATGATCGTGAAGAGCTCAACGAAATCATTACGTTGATGAGGAAGAAGTTTCTCTAACGCCTTACGGCGACCTTCTGCATCAGCCGACATAATCATTTGGCGCATGTTAATAATACGCTCCGCATCAAAAAACATGTGTTCAGTGCGACATAGGCCAATGCCCTCCGCGCCAAATTCACGGGCCGCAGAAGCATCAAGAGGCGTTTCAGCATTGGTTCTAACTTTAAGAGTACGTTTCGTGTCAGCCCATCCCATAAGTTCACCAAAATGACCACCAAGTTCAGGTTTAATGGTCGCAACTTGACCAACCATAACTTCACCGTTACCACCATCGATGGTTATAATATCATGATTTTTAACAACACGACCATCAACCGTAATTGTACCTTCTGCCATATTAATATGAAGTGCCCCTGCACCAGACACACACGGACGACCCATACCACGGGCGACCACCGCCGCATGTGACGTCATGCCGCCTCTGCTGGTTAAAATACCACGTGCAGCGTGCATTCCATGAATATCTTCAGGGCTTGTTTCTATGCGTACAAGAATGACGTCTTTACCGTCTTTTGATAGTATCTCTGCTTCATCAGCAGTAAATACCACCATGCCGCTAGCCGCGCCCGGGGACGCGGGAAGACCTTTTGTTAAAACGTCACGCACCGCATCTGGATCTAATGTCGGATGAAGCAGTTGATCTAAAGCGCCCGGCTCAACCCTTAATAATGCTTCTTCGATATTGATGATGTCATCATGAACCATTTCTACAGCGATTCTTAGGGCGGCTGGCGCCGTTCTTTTTCCGCTTCGGGTTTGTAAAATCAAAAGTTTCTTTTGCTGCACCGTAAATTCAATATCCTGCATATCACGGTAATGCGCTTCTAGCTTCTGAAAGACTGATGCCAGTTCATTATAAACTTCCGGCATGCTTTCTTCCATAGACGGCATATCTGATCCGGCAGCAATTCGTGATTCTTTGGTAAGGTTTTGCGGCGTGCGAATACCGGCCACCACGTCTTCACCTTGCGCGTTGATAAGATATTCACCGTAATAGGCATTTTCACCAGTTGACGGGTCACGAGTAAAGGCAACGCCCGTGGCACAATCATCACCCATATTACCAAACACCATCGATTGAACATTTACGGCCGTACCCCAAGTATGCGGGATATTATGCAAACGCCGATAAACAAACGCACGTTCAATCATCCATGATCCGAATACCGCATCAATAGCGCCCCAAAGTTGCTCATTCACATCTTGCGGGAATGGATGACCAAGTTCTTCTTCTGCTTTGGCTTTAAAATCACCAGCGAGCTGCTTCCAATCTTCTGCTTCAAGTTCTGTATCAAGAATAAAGCCATTTTCTTCTTTATGAATTTCAAGCAGTTCTTCAAATAAATAATGCTCAACGCCAAGAACCACATCGGAATACATTTGAATGAAGCGGCGGTAGCTATCATATGCAAAGCGTTCATCACCACTTTTTTTCGCTAAAGCTTCAACGGTCACATCATTAAGTCCAAGATTAAGAACGGTATCCATCATGCCTGGCATAGAAACGCGCGCACCAGAGCGAACCGAAACCAGAAGTGGGTTTTCTTCGTCGCCGAATTTCGCCCCAACCGTTTTTTCAATTGTTTTAATGGACGCCTCAACCTGCGCTGCTAAATCAGCTGGATACGTGTTATCGTTATCATAGTATGCGGTACAAACTTCAGTTGTGATAGTAAACCCTGGTGGAACTGGTAATCCTAAATTTGACATTTCAGCCAAATTTGCCCCTTTTCCGCCAAGCAAGTTTTTCATGGATGCTTCGCCTTCAGCTGCCCCATCACCGAAATTATAAACCCATTTTGTCATTTTAAACTTAACCTTCTATTTTAGAAAATTCGACCACCGAATTCATGGTTGTTCTAATATGTGATAATAATTGAAGTCTGCTTTCCCGCTCTGACTTGTTGTCACTATTAACTGTAACTTTGTCAAAAAATGAATCGATTGGTGTACGTAATCTGGCTAAGGCTGTCATCGCAATTTCAAACTCTTCTCTTTTTAGAGCATCAGATGTTTTTACGGTAACATCATTGAGCGTCGCAAATAGTGTTTTTTCTTCTTCCATTGTTAATTGGTCGAGCACTATATCACCATCAAAGTTAACGCCGTCTTTATTTTCTTCGGCTTTAAGAATATTTACTGCTCTTTTATAGCCCGCAAGTAAATTTTCCCCATCATCGGTCACAACGAAATTTTGCAATGCTTCCGCCTTTGAAAGCATTTTCACAAAATCCCAATTAAATTCAGCGCCTATAATATCATGACGAATATTTCTATCTTTTGCATAGACTTTCAAACGGTCCCAGAAGAATTTTAGAAGATCATCAATTTCAAAATTCAAATCATAGGAAGATGCTGATTTTAAAATGACCTGATCAAGATCAATGCGAATATTATTTTCTGTGATCAATCGAATGATGCCGAGTGAAGCGCGTCTAAGCGCAAAAGGATCTTTGGAACCCGTTGGTTTTTCATCAATTGCAAAGAAACCAACAAGTGTGTCAATTTTTTCAGCAAGTGCTAAAGCAATGCTAACAGGTGCTGAAGGACAACTATCGGTAGGCCCTTTCGGTGAATAATGATCGGCGATAGCATCGGCGACTTGATCGTCTTGACCTTCGGCGAGTGCAAAATATTTCCCCATCAAACCTTGAAGTTCGGGGCATTCATCAACCATGCCGGTTACGAGATCAGATTTAGAAAGCTTTGCCGCCAATTTTGCTTTTTCAACTTCCGCAGAAATGAGTTCTGCAATATATCCTGATAAACCTTCAAGTCTTTTAACGCGAGCACCAACGGTGGCAAGCTTTGCATGAAAGACAATATCATTCAGGGCTGGTAGATGGTCAGCAAGTTTATATTTTAAATCCTGATCCCAGAAAAATTTTGTGTCACTTAGGCGCGCGCGCAGAACACGTTCATTTCCGTCAATTATTTTGGCGCCATTATCTTTTGTTTTCATGTTGGAAACAAAAATAAACTTATTAGCAAGATTGCCATTGTTGTCTTTTAATGAGAAATATTTTTGATGCGTTCTCATCGCCGATGTTAACGCTTCGGGTGGTACATCCAAAAATTCTTCATCAAAGGACCCCATTAGCACGACAGGATATTCTGCAAGTCCCGCCACTTCACCAAGAAGTGTTTTATCTTCCACAAGTGTAAGTCCTGCATTTTTGGCTAACTTTTGTGCTTCACTATCTATATTTTCAATTCTCTCAAATCGATCAAGAACGACATAGGCATTTTTAAGAGCCTCATTATAAGACGTGAAATCATTTACGGTAATTTCAGCAGGTGCCATAAAACGGTGGCCACAGGTTTTATTGCTTGAATTGATACCATCAATTTCAAAATCAATGATATCGCCATCCATAATACATAGAATACTATGTAGAGGGCGAACCCACCGAAGCGATCCCGCGCCCCAACGCTGAGATTTTGGCCATGGGAAATTACGAATAATTTCAGGCATAAATTCTGCAATCACATCACTTGCAGGGCGTCCTTTTTGATCAATGATGGCAAATAGAAAAGTGCCTTTTTTATCTTCTCTTTCAACAAGGTCTTCACGCGCGATACCAGCCACGCGCAAAAAACCTGCAATTGCTTGATCTGGTGCATCAGCGCGCGGTCCACGGCGTTCTTCTGATACATCTGGCTGCACAGAAGCAAGATCGGTGATTGATAAAACCAATCGGCGTGCAGTCACATATGACTTAACACCGTCGAAAGTCAATTTCGCATCATTCAATTTTTCTGTTACAAGTTTTTCAAGATCATCTGTCGCCTTTTGCTGCATGCGTGCAGGGATTTCTTCAGAGAATATTTCAAGTAAAAATTCAGCCATTATGCTTGCTCCCCAATTGAAGAGAGGTAAGCTTCACAACATGCCTTAGCGAGCGCACGGACGCGTCCGATATAGGCCTGACGTTCCGTGACACTAATCACACCACGGGCATCCAGAAGGTTAAACGCATGCGAAGCCTTAATACATTGGTCATAAGCCGGCAGCGGATAAACACCCTTATTCAATATATTCTGACATTCTGCTTCTGCGTCTGCGAAATGACGAAACAATGTATCCGTATCAGCAATTTCAAAATT
Source organism: Pseudemcibacter sp. (assembly GCF_965661635.1). Taxonomy (NCBI): domain Bacteria; kingdom Pseudomonadati; phylum Pseudomonadota; class Alphaproteobacteria; order Emcibacterales; family Emcibacteraceae; genus Pseudemcibacter; species Pseudemcibacter sp. Next base: position 6,723 of record NZ_CBFIEP010000178.1, read on the forward strand.
ATAAGCGGAAAACTCTTGTTCATTCTGTAAGAAAACTTCGCCGTATTTAACGCCTTCGGCATTCCATTTTAAATCATAAACTTTATCTATGCCCTGAATATACATCGCAAGACGTTCAAGACCGTATGTTAATTCACCCATAACAGGTTTACAGTCAAATCCGCCAACTTGTTGGAAATAAGTGAACTGACTAACTTCCATACCATCACACCAGACTTCCCAACCAAGCCCCCAAGCCCCTAATGTTGGGCTTTCCCAGTCATCTTCTACAAATCGGATATCATGCTGGTTGCTATCAATACCAAGGACTTCTAAGCTTTTAAGGTAGAGTTCTTGGATATTATCCGGTGACGGCTTTAAAACGGTTTGAAATTGATAATAATGCTGAAGTCTATTTGGGTTTTTACCGTAACGTCCGTCCGTCGGACGGCGGCAAGGTTGAACGTATGCAGCCTTCCACGGTTTGCTTCCAAGAGATCTTAACGTTGTCGCAGGATGAAAGGTTCCGGCCCCCACCTCAAGATCATACGGTTGAAGAATAACACACCCTTGCTCCGCCCAATAGTGTTGCAATTTCAAAATTAAATTTTGAAAACTATTATCGTCTTGAATATCACCACTCATCAAGCTGGATCATCCCGTTAAAAAATATTGAAAATCTGCGGCAAAACTACCGACCTCACCTCTTTAGGTCAAGGGTAGATATTATAAATTCAGCATTCTCTTAAAATGATACAGTTTACATTAAAAGTTAAGGTTAATATTTTACTAAAAAGTGCAATAATTTCAGCAAATTACATATTACAAACCGAATCGGCCCCATTCACTTCGTGTCTCTAACGTTTTAATCACATCATCGGCAATAGATGCTTTATTCATATGCATTCCCAGCATTCCTTTTAAGAAACCTTTTTCTTCTTTAATACGTTTGAATTTTACATCATCACCAAGCTTGTCTTTCATGACGCTTCGCATATCGCCAACGCCATCGATCAAACCTAACTTTGTGGCCTCTTCACCGTTCCAAACTTGACCGGAAAATAAGGTTTTTTGTACACCTTTTAATTTGTCACCACGTGCCTCTTTAACGAATGCTTTAAAGAAATCATGCACTTCTTTTAAAAGTGCTTTCATTAGTTTCACGTCTTTCTCAACTTCAGGCTTAAATGGATCCATTAAGGATTTGCTTTCACCTGCCGTATAAACCCGGCGCTCAATGCCTAATTTTTCAATTGCACCTGGATATCCAAACCCGGCATTAATCACACCGATACTGCCCACAATTGAAGCCTGATGTGCGTAAATTTCATCTGCCGCTAGTGAGAGCATATATCCACCAGAAGCGGCCACATCTTCTGCAAATGCATATACAGGGATATCTTTTTCTTTTGATAACTCACGAATGCGCATAACGATTAACTCAGATTGCACAGGAGATCCTCCGGGTGAATTGATCGTCAGCGCTACTGCCTTGGCATTATAAACCTCAAATGCGGCTGTTATTTTCTCTTCTAAATTCGCTAAATTAATCGCACTACTAAATCGACCCGATGAGCCAATAACGCCTTCAAGCGGTAAAACTGACACAACTGGCGCAGGGTTGGCGAGTGCTTCTATCGGTAGTTTGGACAGAAAATTTCTTATTGCTTTTTTCATTTATGATCTTCTTTTTTATTTTGTAATGTATAATCCGTGAGCATGTCGCAGAATATTTTCCGCCTCATCACTGTATTCTCCATCTGATTTATGCACGATCAACCCTGATTTCAAGGATAAAAGGCCTTTTGCTCCTTTTTGAGCCCTAATTATTACGCGATTGGCATTATCACCTTGCTTAGAATATAAAGGATAAACAATGACGGAACCGCATTTATCATTTAATGCTGTTAAAATATCATCCAAACGATCCGCACGGTGCACCAAAGTTATGTATCCTTTGGGTCTTAATATTCGAACTGAACGTTCAATCCATACTTTTAAATCATCCATTGCTTTACCGTGGGCTAGTGCTTTGGTTTGATATGGTGATGTGGTCACACTTCCTTTATCATAATAAGGTGGATTGCTTATGACATGGTGGTAACTGTTTGGCTCTAATTCGATGTCGTTCGCAAAGATATCGCCTTCAAAATATTTAATGATATTATTTGAAAATTGTGATGCATTTTTTATCGCCAAATCCATCAAATCTTTTTGCATTTCAACTCCATGCAAAGTCACATTAGTTGATTTGTCTTTTATACGTTCCCATAGACAGCATAATATGGCGCCTGACCCCGCCCCCATATCCAAAACTCTTTGATTGTTTTGCGGATTAATCGTGGCTGCTAAAAAAACACTATCACTGGTAACTCGATATCCTTTAGCGGGTTGGTTTAGGTTTATTCGCCCACCTAAAAAATCGTCGCATGTTGTTTCAATATTCGTCATGTTTTTAAATCAACGTCATTTTCTAGGTTTTCTTGGCGAATCAGCCTTATGGCTCGACTATGGGCATTTTCATCTACCATCACGCGACTTTGGATGCCGCCTATGCCACCGCCAAGTAAGCTCGCATGTCCACCCAAAACCACATAATTAATGTTTTCCCCGTCTAAAAGGGCGGAAATGCGGGAAATCACGACTGGGTTATCACTAAAAAACAGGTCTTTCAAAAAAGTTTATCCTTTTTTGTCTGGTTTATCGTTTGTATCCTTGCCAATATGCATTGATACGACTATTTTGCTCAAGCAATTATGTAACTTACTTTTATGGGCTACAACAGGAAAAAGCACCGTGGGAATTGTAATAAATTTAGAAGACGAGAAAAAAGACAAAGGTAAAGAGGCACTAGAAAACCTCCTCGAGCTTGTCCAAGACGACCTTGATAAGGTTAACCAAAAGATCCTTCTAAAGATGCAGAGCCCCGTTGCCCTAATTTCCCAGTTAGCCGGCCATCTTATCGCGTCAGGCGGAAAACGTTTAAGACCAATGTTAACGTTAGCAGCAAGCCGTCTTTGCGGCTATGAAGGCGACCGTCATATACAACTGGCTACTTGTGTTGAATTTATTCACTCGGCTACTTTGCTTCATGATGATGTTGTTGATAAAAGCGATCTTCGGCGCGGTGAAGATACGGCAAATGCCATTTGGGGTAATAAAGCAAGTGTCCTCGTTGGTGATTTCTTGTTTAGTCGGTCATTTGAATTAATGGTTGAGGATGGTTCACTCGAAGTTCTGAGAATTTTATCAAGCGCATCATCGATCATCGCTGAAGGCGAAGTCATGCAATTGGTAACAGCAAATGATACGGACACCACCGAACATGCCTATATGGAAGTCATATGCGCGAAAACGGCGGCTCTTTTCGCAGCAGCTTGTGAAATTGGCGGCGTTATCGCCGAGCGACCAAAATCAGAATGCCAAGCACTTATGAGCTATGGTCAAAATCTTGGCATCATTTTTCAACTTATTGATGATGTGCTTGATTATTCCGCCGAGCAAAAGACACTCGGAAAATCTGTCGGTGATGACTTCCAAGAAGGTAAAATCACATTACCGATTGTTCTTGCCTTTAGAAGAGGTACGGATGAAGAGCGGGAATTTTGGAAAAGAACAATGGAAGATCTTGACCAAAAAGACGGTGATTTGGAATATGCGATAGAATTAATGGAAAAACATAACGCGTTAACAGATACAATTGAACGTGCACGTCATTATGGCAAAATCGCTTGCGATGCACTTGCTATTTTTCCTGATACTCAACATCGTAAAGCCCTAACTGGTATCATTGAGTTTTGCATCAACCGAGCTTATTAGAACATGAGAGATTTCGCGCCGCCTTACGGCGAAATAGAAGTCATTTCAAACAATATCAGACGCATCACCGCTAATAACCCTGCACCTTTCACTTTTAAAGGAACAGGTACATATATCATTGGACATGGCAAGGTCGCTGTGATCGACCCTGGTCCAAATATATCTGAACATATCAATGCGGTTATTAATGAACTTAAAAATGAAACTATTAGCCATATATTGGTAACCCATAACCATCAGGATCATTCGCCCGCCGCCATCCCACTTTCAAATAAATGTGGTGCAAAGATATATGCGGCAAATGTTGATGATCAAATATATTCAGATCATAAAATTGAAGAAGGCATTGATAAAACATTTAAACCCGACATAGTAATCAATCAGGGTGATATTATTGAAGGTACTGATTGGACAATGGAGGCAATACATACGCCCGGCCATTTATCAAATCACTATTGTTTTTCTTACATAGAAGAAAAAGCGCTTTTCACCGGAGACCATGTGATGGGCTGGTCTACTTCCATTGTTTCTCCACCGGATGGTGATATGCAGGATTATATGGATAGCTTAGAAAAGCTCTTAAGTCGCGATGATAATATTTATTATCCCACACATGGCTGGCCGATTGAAAACCCTCAGCAGTTCGTAAAGCAGCTTCTAGGACATCGCCTAAGACGAGAAAAAGAGATTATTAGAGCGATTGAAAAAGGCGCACACACAATTCATGAAATTTTGCAAAGTATATATGTCACGATAGATGAAAAATTATACCCTGCCGCTGCCAGAACGATTTACGCCCACCTTATTCGTTTGGTCGCAATAAAAGTGGTTCATTGTGATGAAATTCCAAACGAAAATTCAAAATATTTCATCCAATAAAAAACCCCGCTAGCATGACCAGCAGGGTTATTAAAACATTTATCTTTTAAAAACTTAGTGAAGTTTTTCGTCAAGCTTTTCAGTACTTGATTTAATCAAGGCTTCATGATCAGCTTTCTTCAAATTGGCTTCTATAAGATCACGGGCTGCGTTTGTCGCTACCTGCACTGTTAAAGAACGAATTTCTTTTAACGCGGAAGCTTCGGCTTGAGCAATTTTCTGCTCCGCAACTTCACTTCGACGTTTAGTCGCTTCTTCCATTTGTGCTTTGCTATCAGATACCATTAATTTTACTTCGGCTTCTGCATTCGCAATCATATCCGCCGCTTGCTTTTCTGCATCACGTTGATCACGTTCATACTTAGCAAGTAAACTTGCCGCTTCTTCACGAAGGTTTTTGGCATTTTCCAATTGCTCTTCGATTTCGTTCGCACGATCATCGAGCATTTTGGCAAAAATGGCCGGTACTTTTTTCCAAATGATAAGGATGAAAAATACCGTAATCGCAAGAGACACCCATGTTGCCGGGTCCGTTAGGAAAGTTACATGTTCTTCCATTAACCGTCTCCCTTTAACACATCATCAGTTTTAGCGTTAACTGCTTTTGAAACAGCTTTGGCATCTAGCTTAAGGCCAGATATTTGAGAGACAATATCTGCGCAAACATCAGCTGCAACATTGCGAACTTCGCCAAGTGCTTTTTCTTTAGCTTCGTTGATACGCTTTTGCGCTTCATCCGCTTTCTTAGATAAGGCATCAGAAAGTTTTTGGTATTCTGCATCAGCTTCTGCTTTAAGCTTTTCACGTTTACTTAAAACGATCGCCGCAGCGTTGTTACGCGCATCTTCTTGCGATTTTTCAAAAGCTATACGTGCTTCTTCTGCTTTCGCTTGAAGTTTTTCTGCATTTGCCAAATCATCCGTAATGGTGTCTTGACGTCGCTTCAACACTTCCGAAATCTTTGGTGCCGCACTGCGAGCAATAAAGATGTAAAGTGCTGCAAAAACAACAAATAACCAAAATATCTGTGGTATAAATACCGCTGGATCTAATTGTGGCATGGTTTCCTCCTTGATCCTTTATAAGGGATCAGGCCTGATCATTAATAATCTTGAGTTTTCGTTAGTTAGATTATTATACGAACAGGATAATAAAGGCGATAACCAGACCAAAAAGGCCTGTTGCTTCTGCAAGCGCAAAACCAAGCATAGCTTGACCGAATACCGGACCAGCTGCAGATGGGTTGCGGATCGCTGCAGATACGTAGTTACCAAAGATCACACCAATACCAACACCAGCACCGATAAGAGCTGTACAAGCAAGACCAGCACCAATGTAACGAGCAGCTTGAACATCAGCGTTTGCTGCAAGAGTTGCGATTTCCATTTCCATTTTATTTTCCTTTAATTATGAAAAGTTCTTAGTCATTAAATTAATTATTATGTTCCATAAGCCTTAGTGCATATGGAGAGCATCATTTAAGTAAATGCAGGTCAACACCGCAAATACATATGCTTGCAAGCAAGCAACAAGTAGTTCAAGTCCGGTTAAAGCAACGATAAATGCAAATGGTACAATTGAGCCAACTGCAAGAACACCACCAGCCGCCGCTAAGCTAACAACAAACCCGCCAAATACTTTAAGCATAGTATGCCCGGCAACCATGTTGGCGAACAAACGAACAGAAAGGCTGATTGGACGTGATAGATAAGATACGACCTCAATCACGACAAGAAGCGGTAAAAGAGCAACTGGAGCATCGCCCGGAACAAAGAATTTTAAAAAGCCAATACCGTGCTTAATAAAGCCGATAATCGTAACACCGATAAAGATGAAAAACGCCATCGCAAAAGTAACTGCAATATGACTTGTAACAGTAAACGCATGAACCCAAGGAACCATACCAATTAAGTTAGCCGCAAGGATGAACATAAAGAGCGTAAACACAAACGGGAAATATTTACGGCCATCAGGACCTGCCGTATCACCAAGCATTTTCGCTATAAACTCATAGCACATCTCTACACTGGATTGCCAACGCCCTGGGACGAGAGCTGTTTTGCGCATTCCACCAACCATGAAAAACATAATTGTTAGTAGTGTAATTGCCATATAAACGGCTGAATTTGTAATTGAAATATCGTAACCAGCCACTTCTAGCGGTACAATTGTGTTGACTTCAAACTGTTCGAGCGGGCCTGCCACTGTTCTTATCCTTAAGTCTTAATCATCATCTTCATTATACGTATTGCTTGGCGCCAATTGCTTTGCAGCACGCATAACATTCATAATTCCTGCCGCGGCACCGATCATGATTAAAATAATCATCAACCACGGCTTTGTATTCAACCACTGGTCTAAATACCAGCCAAAAAGCACACCCACCAATATTCCGGCGACCAATTCCGCAACCAACCTTGTGGCGATCCCGTAAGTAGTTGCTTCTCTAAACCCGCGAGACTCTTTTGGTTCATTTGCCTCGCGTGCTGCGCTTACCCGGGCGCTTAAATCATCAAGGTTAGCCTTCATTTCATCCGACTTTTTTCTGTCGTCAGTCAAAGGCAGCTCCTGAATTTATTCGAATATATAAGTCCATAAAGAAGTCACATATCCACACCCTTAAAATTGAGTGCAAGATAGTTTCAGACGTGTTCGCTGTCAAGCACCAAAAAGCACTCATTTTTCATCCAAAATTGCATTTATAAGTTATTGATTTTAAATAATTTTTATGAACTGTTTTTTTAAAGCATTATCTTAAAATTATATTACGCGTTCTGAAAATGAGAATCCCCAACTCGATCGCGTATTTTTTCGGCGCTCTCAAGATCAACAGATACCAGTTGAGAAACGCCTCTTTCTGCCATTGTAACACCGAATAATCTGTTCATGCGGCTCATGCTAATTGCATTATGCGTCACAATTAGAAAACGTGTTGATGTTTTTTTATTCATTTCATCCAATAGATCACAGAAACGTTCAACATTGGCATCATCAAGCGGGGCATCAACCTCATCCAA
>NZ_CBFIEP010000179.1:0-8623 GCF_965661635.1 Pseudemcibacter sp.
GATTGGCGAAACGCGCGGCACTGGGTCTAGCCCGAAACGGCAGTTACGCCGGAAACGGTTCAGGCGATATATTCATCGCCTTTTCAACAGCAAACGATAACGCCAAACAAGGTGGCGCAGTGACAATGGTCAAAATGATCACCAATGATGAAATCGACCCGCTTTTCCTAGGCACCGTTCAAGCGACCGAGGAAGCCATCATCAACGCGCTCGTTGCGGGGAAGGACATGATGGGTACTCAAGGAAGAACAGTAAAAGCCATTTCCCACGAAAAACTTCAACAAATTATGCAACAGCATAATCGGTTAGAGCAATAAAATAATAAATTACTAGGGGGAAAGAATGTCTGCTATCGGCTCTAAGTGGACGTTCGCAAAACACTATATCGTTACATTAGAAAATAGATAGACGGACGTAGAAAAATAACGTTCCTATCTTTCGTGAAAACGAACCTCCATAATTGATTAAGGTCAATTCAAACATTCAACATTATGAGTATACTGAGTTCCCATTTCTCGAAAAGAAAGTAATTTCTATGTTGAAACAAGAAAATGAAGAATTCGAATGCAAGACTTCTTATATCGTAACTGATATTGAAAAACAGCTTGTTAATTTTATGCGCATCGCCTTATTGGCCCCCTCAAGCCATAATACCCAACCTTGGCGTTTTAAAGCTACCACGACGTACGTAGAGATTTTTGCGGATAAGGTCGCGTAGATTGCCGATTGTTGATCCGAATGATCGTGAGCTGACAATTAGCTGTGGTGCGGCAATAGGCTTTTTTGAAATTGCGGGCCGTCGTTCGGGCTACGATACCAACGTAACATATAATGAGGATGCTGATAAACCAGATTTATTAGCAAGACTTGAACTGAAGAAGGGGTCTTCACCAACCACTAAAGAGATCAATCTATTTAACGCTATTTCCAATCGCGCAACTAATCGAAATACATTTTCTATGCAACCGGTGCCTGATGATATTTTAGAAAAGTGCAAAGACATATCACAAAACTTCGATGTATCTTTATCAATATCAGAACCGGAAGCTGACCGAAAAGCAATAGCAGAGCTTGTGTCTCTGGGTGATAAGATACAATTTGAAGACTCTTGTTTTCGCGATGAACTAGCCCATTGGGTTCGCTCTTCAAGTTTAGGGAACAAGGATGGTGTGTCGGGCAAAAACTTTGGGATGCCTGATATATTGTCACCCGTCGGGCAGTTTGTTATCCGTACCTTCGATATTGGTAATGGAGTGGCAGCAGACGACAAAAAGAAAATTGTCTCGGGATCGCCCGTCTTGGCACTATTTGGAACCTCTGATGACACCCAGAAATCATGGATTAATACCGGTAGAGCATTGGCTCATGTTCTTTTGTATCTAACATCCTGTAATCTTTCATCCTCCTATCTCAATCAGCCAATAGAGGTTAAAAAACTTCGTCATAAATTAAAAATAGCGGCCAAATTGAAATCTCAACCACAAATATTAATTCGAGTAGGATACAGTGAGCATACTCTTTCTCCTACAGTGCGCAGAGAATTGGCTGATGTCTTGCTCGTGTGATATAAAAACTTTTATATTCAATCCGCCCCAATGTCCGCTTTGGGTCGGAAACAGACCTAAGAAAAAATCTATTTCTCAATCGGAAAAACGTAGATTTCGCCATCTTTAATGGCAAAGGCGACTTCGCCATTTTTTAGGGCGATTGCGTTTTTGCCGAAAAGATCATATCGCCAACCATGAAGTGCTTTTACGTCTGCGTCATCGCTTTCAGCAATTTTTTCAAGATCCTCGACATTTGCCAGTAACTTCGGTGCGACATTTTCCGATTTGCAAACGAGTTTAAGAAGGACTTTTAAAAGTTCAACGATAGGGTCCGTATTTTGTGACGGTGGTTTTCGGCGAGAAATTTTCGGTAATGCATCATCCGGAAGCTCAAGACTTTCTTTTATAGCGTTAATAATGTCTTTGCCGCTTTTGCTACTCGCGAAATTGGCGCCGAGGCCACGAATGCTTGTGAGTGCGTTTGTATGGGTTGGGCGTACGGCGGAAAGCTCAAGTAATACTTCATCGCGCATGATGCGGTTTCTGGGCATATTGCGGCGTTGTGCTTCTTCTTCGCGCCATTCAGCAATGCGGTGCACGATCGCATTGAAACGGCGATTGCTGTTTCTGATTTTAATACGTTTCCACGCATCTTTTGGCTGAATTGTATATGTATCGATATTAAGCATATCGCCGATTTCTTCACTTAGCCAATGTTCACGCCCTGATTGTTCTAATTTCTCTTTTAATTTTTTATATGTGGTTCTTAAGTGCGTCACATCACCAAGCGCATAATCAATTTGACGTTGGGTGAGGGGGCGTCTTGACCAGTCCGTGAACCTAGTGCTTTTATCCAGTGTTTTATTACAAAGTGCCATGACAAGTTTTTCATATCCAATACTGTCGCCAAACCCGCACACCATGGCGGCAATTTGAGAATCAAATAATGGTTTTGGAACCACATTCGCCTGATTGACAAAAATTTCAATATCTTGTTTGGCGGCATGGAAAACTTTAACAACATTTTCATTGGTCATCAGGTCATAAAAAGGTGCGAGATCAAGGCCACCTGCCAATGTATCAATTGCATGGTATTCATTGTCATCCGCTATTTGGATAAGACATAGCTTGGAATAATATGTTTTATCCCTTAGAAATTCGGTATCAACCGTAACATAGTCTGATTTCGAAAGGCGATCGCATAAGGCATTCAAGGCCTCATTTGTAGTAATAACACTCATATATACCCTTAATATATTGGCTCAAATGAAAGATTAACTTGACTATGCGACAATAAAGCATAAAAACACTCTAAAATGAACTTGAATATTTAAAAAAGTAGAAGAAAGATTATGCACGAATATAGATCCCATACTTGTAATGATCTTCGCAGCGAACAGAGTGGTGAAGCTGTACGCCTTTCTGGATGGGTGCACCGTAAGCGTGACCACGGCGGATTATTGTTTATTGACTTACGCGACCATTATGGTGTTACGCAATGTGTTTTTGATAGTGATTTTAAAGATATTTTTGACATTGCTGATAATGTGCGCGCGGAGAGTGTGATCCGTGTTGAAGGTGAAGTTATTAAACGTGATAACGAAGCAATTAACCCTGACCTACCAACGGGTGAAGTAGAAATTTTGGTTAAAAAGGTTGATGTACTGAGCGAAGCAGCCGAACTTCCTATGCCAGTATTTGGTGATCAGGAATATCCGGAAGATATTCGTCTTAAATACCGTTTCCTTGATCTTCGTCGTGACCGTATTCATAGCAATATAGTACTTCGTTCTGATGTTATTTCCAGCATTCGTCGACGCATGGTTGACCAAGGGTTTCGCGAATACCAAACACCAATCTTAACGGCGTCTTCACCGGAAGGGGCGCGTGATTTCTTGGTTCCAAGCCGCATGCACCCGGGTAAATTTTATGCACTGCCACAAGCGCCGCAACAATTTAAGCAGCTTTTAATGATGGCAGGTTTTGACCGTTATTTCCAAATTGCACCTTGTTTCCGTGATGAAGATGCACGTGCTGATCGTTCACCTGGTGAATTTTATCAGCTTGATATGGAAATGTCTTATGTGACACAGGAAGATGTGTTCGCAGCAATTGAACCAGTTATGCAAGGAATTTTCGAAGAATTTTCAGATAAGAAAGTAACCGCGGCACCATTCCCGCGTATTTCCTTCGCTGATAGTATGATGAAATACGGCAATGATAAACCTGATCTGCGTAATCCGGTTGAAATTTGTGATGTGACGGAAGTATTTGATGGTTCCGGATTTGGCATTTTTGCGGGTGCAATTAAAAATGGCGCCGTCGTGCGCGCTGTTCCAGCACCGGGTGCAGGTGGCAGTCAGCCACGCTCATTCTTTGATAAAATGAATGATTGGGCGCGCGGCGAAGGCTTTGCAGGGCTTGGCTATATCCGTTTTAAAGACGGCGAAGCAATGGGACCGATTGCAAAGAACCTTGATGAGGACCGCATTGCGAAACTTATGGAAATTGCAAAGCTTGATGGAAATGACGGTGTCTTTTTCTCATGTGGTAAAGCAAGCGAAGCAGCTAAACTAGCGGGGTTTGCTCGTACTAAAGTTGGTGAGGACTTAGAATTAATCAATGATGATGAATTTAAGTTTTGCTGGATCGTTGATTTCCCAATGTATGAATATGATGAGGAAGCCAAAAAACTCGATTTCAGTCATAACCCATTCTCAATGCCACAAGGTGGCTTAAAAGCATTAAACACAATGGATCCGGAAGAAATTCTTGGATATCAATATGATATTGTTTGTAATGGTATTGAGCTTTCATCGGGCGCAATTCGTAACCATGTCCCTGAAATTATGTATAAAGCTTTTGAAATTGCCGGATATGGGCCAGAAGTGGTTGAGGAACGTTTTGCAGGAATGCTTAATGCCCTTAAATACGGTGCACCACCCCATGGTGGTATTGCCCCGGGTGTTGACCGTATCGTTATGCTTCTGGCTGATGAACCAAATATTCGTGAAGTTATTGTTTTCCCAATGAACCAAAAAGCGGAAGACTTGATGATGAATGCACCAAGCGAAGTTGAAATGAAACAATTACGTGAACTTCATCTTCGCACAATTGTACCAGAAGAGACAAAATCTTAAGTTTTAAAGTTGTATATTTGAGGAAAAGGCATGTTCCATAGGGAGCATGCCTTTTTTAATTTTAGATATAAATACTATTTAAAAGTATTAGGTTTTTCCGTACTTGGTTAAGCCTGTATATCGACGTTATTGCCTACACTTGGCCCAGTATCAGCTTCTACTGCTTTTTGTGCATTCACAGAATCTTCAATTTTGCCTTCTTCGGCGTCTCTCGCAACGGCTGCATTTTCTTGACTACCGCTGCGTCCTGCATCAATCTGTATCTGTGATGAAGCATTACTTGCTGCTGCTATATCAACCATAATAAATCCTTACTTTTTAAACTCACCCTAAATTAACAATTAGGTTTTAACAAATTGTTAATTAATTGATTGCTTTTTATCCAATAAATATATTCTGTATTATAAGAGTTAATGCTAGTATAGCAATCGATTTCAATTTCATAAAATATACGGAGCCATAATGCATAGTTTAATTTATAAGCCATTGAAGTTATTTTCATGTTTATCTTTGATAGCTTTTCTGATGGCATGTGGTGGGGGCGGTGAACATGAACCGGTATATGATGAAAATAAGCCACTGGATTCTAAACGAAGAATAAACGGCGAATTGCCGTTTTCCAGTCCATCTTTAATGAAAATGGCGGATTCATTTAGATCTGCATCCGATTACCCAAATGCCATTAGGCTTTATCAACGGGTTGCAAATGAAAGTCCAAAGCATGTGACGTCGAGATTAGCCTTAGGACAAATTTATCAGCAAATTGGATCAATGGACGGCGCGGCCGTTTATTATCAACAAGTGCTTAATTTGCAGCAAGATAATACGGAGGCCCAATTGGGATTAGGGCAGGCAATGGTTTTTTCTAATCGCCCCCTAGAAGCGGTCGGTTATTTAGAAGAAGTAGCCGCAAAAACACCCAGTAATTTTAGAATATATAATAGCATAGGTCTTGCTTATGATTTGCAAGGGCTACATGGAAAGGCGCAGGAAGCATATGGAAAAGGGCTAAATATTATGCCTGATCATATCTCGCTTTTAAATAACCTTGCGTTATCTCTGGCTATAGAAAATGAATATGCACCTGCGATCCAGCTCCTAACCAAAACGGTCAATATTGATTATAGCCAAACCACAGCGCAGCAAAATTTGATCATGGTATATGCTATGTCTGGTGACGAAGAAGCGGCAAGAACAATGGCAAATAGCTTTATGACACAGCAAGAAGTTGAAGAAAATATGGAGCATTACCGTTGGCTTAAAAGCTTAAGTAGTCAAAGAAGAGCTCAGGCGATCTTTCTAAACCTTAGATCTTTCCCAGACGATGAGGCGATAGCAGCAGGCAAAGTTGTTCAAGGACTAGACCCATTGCAAGAAGAAGTGATCACCGATGAAAAAAAATTAATGCTAATTGATATTTTAAATGCGGAAGAAAATAATGCGCCTATGTTAGAAAAGATGGAACAGGAAACCGATTTAACGGAAACGCCAGAATCTGCTGTATCTGTTGATCCAGAAGAAATGATTCCTGAAGCTAATATGGGCGATATGGTAAACGCGCAATATAAATTACAATTAGGCTCTTACCCATCAGAAGAAGAACTTCAATCTGATTGGCAAAGATTAAATAAACTGGCCCCCGAATTGTTGCAAAATTCGGTTATGACCATAGAAAATGTTATAACTGTTAATGGGAGCACGCGGTATCGTTTATTTGTAAATGAATATACAGGTTTTAGTGCAGCACAAGAATTTTGCACTGCTTTATCTGACCGAAAAGTACCTTGTTTGGTCATGAATATCGAAAATTAAAAATAATCCTTTTCTCTGACTGAAAAGTAAAATATGTATGTCGCAACATGTTTTATGGAAGATGGTATGGATCATAACGAAATTAAAAAATTATTCGGTTTAAAAACCGATAAATGTCAGTCAATGACTGAATTGCGCGCTGAAATTGATCTTTTGGACCGTACCATAGTTGATATGCTCTCTATCCGCAAAACCTATATGGAGCAGGCTGCCGAGATAAAACAAAGCCGTGATACCGTAAGAGATAATGACCGTGTGGAAGAGGTGGTTGCAAAAGTAACAGCACATGCCATTAAAAGCGGAGCTGATCCAGAATTGGTTTCTGGTTTATATAGAACCATGATCGAATGGTCGATTAATTATGAATTTGTAAAGTTCGACGGATTAAAAAGTAAAACCGAAGAATAACTGCTTATCCTTTTGAAAAATTTACATTTAACTTTCTAAAGCCAAACTTCTCAGTAATATCATGATATTTAAAATTCACAGGCAATAAAGTGACCTTGGGATTACTTAGTGAAAAATATTCCTGTAAGCCACGATAAATATCACTGAGTCCTCCAGCCAGCATTAAAATAAGTAGCGGTATAAAGCTAAGACCGATGAGATTTAAGATGATATCCATTATGCATTCCTTTATTTTGTTCTGATTATGTTCTAATTTAAGTCGAAAGATATGTCAAGAACAAAAAAGAACAAAAGTGGAATAAATGATATTAATCCAAAATAATCTGGTTGAACGTATAAAATAAAAATCGTATAATTTCACTAATATCAATCATCAGGATAATTTTCATGAATATCACTAAACTTTCTAGAAATACTTTTGTCGCTCTTCTGATTTTGCTTTTCTTTTCAGCGGTTAGTTTCGCGCAAATGGTGCCACTAACAGAAAAAGGTGAGCAAGAAGCATTTGGAAACCTTAAAGTCGTTAGCCAATATGGACATGTGGTTTTTGCCGATCAGCCGGATAAAGCAACAGTTGGTATATTAAAAGATCATGACATTGGATTGGTTATCAGTATCCGCGGTGAAGCAGAAGACGAAGGGTTTGACGAGAGAAAAGCCGTCGAAGAGCAGGGCATTCCATTTGTTCAAATCCCTTATATGAAAGGCCGCTCTATTGATCTTGGCGCGATGGATGACATTTTATCTGTTGTAAATGCTGCAGGGGAAAATGGCACAAAGATTATGTTACATTGCACCCATTCTCAGCGTGCAGGATCACTTTTAGGGGCTGCGCTCTATCGTGATTATGGTGTTTCAAAAGAAGAATCAATGAAAATTGCTGATGATGCGGGTCTTAAAAGTGAATTTCTAGCCAAGATGCACAGCGAATTTTTAGATACGCTAAAATAAGGTATATATTATGTTTAAAAAGTTATTATTCGCTCTTACTGCTATGATGGTAGCCAATATAGCGTCGGCACAAAACCTTGACCATTTGACCGAAGAAAAGCAAATGGAACCCTTTGGGAATATGAAAAAGGCATCTTATGTCGGTAATGTTCTTTATGGTGGGCAACCAGACGAAGAAACCATTAAAATGTTAAAGGAAAAAGGCTTTAACATGATTATCAGCGTCAAATATGATGATGAAAAAGTGGCGTTTGATCAACAGCAAATCGTTGAAGAAAATGGAATGTCATTTGCGCGCATCCCTTATTTTAAAGGCAGCATTAACGATAAAGTTAGAAATGTCGATGATGAGGGCATTGCTGAGTTATCAAAAATGTTATCTGATGCGACAAAAAGCGGTCAAAAAGTCTTTATGCATTGCCAATCAGGTCAGCGTGCCGCCGCCGCATTAGGATCAGTACTTGCACGTGATTACGGGTATTCAAAAGAGCAGGCAATGGATATTGCCGCAAAAGCAGGACTTACCAGTAAGAATACGGGTGCTGCCTTTGAACGCTACCTGGACCAATTGAAATAATATAATACAAAAAATAAATGAGCCGATGCCGATGAAAAAAATTCTATTAATGTTATTTATGGGCGTTTTTTTCGGCTCATTTTCTTATGCGGATGATATTGACCGTATTACGGAAAAACCAAATACACCATTTGGTAATTTAAAAACTATGCCTCATTTAGGTAATGTGGTTTACGCGGCTCAGCCCG
>NZ_CBFIEP010000180.1:0-1802 GCF_965661635.1 Pseudemcibacter sp.
TTCATGGTCGGGTTGGTTGGTGTTTCAAGATATAACAGATCACATCCTTTTAAGGTTTCAGCTTCAATTTGATCTTGATCATGGGTTTCACACATGGTGACATTCACATTAAAGCGCGGCATATGATCCATAAAAACAAAACTTGTGCCGCCATATGTATCTTTCACCGAAACGATGCGTTTTCCAGGTGACATAAGCGCGAATAAAATGCCGCTGATAGCTGCCATGCCGCTGGAAAAACTTGTGGCAGCCTCCGCATTTTCAAGGGCGCGCATTTTTTCTTCAAATACTTTAACGGTGGGGTTTGTATTTCGGCTATAAATATGTCCTTCTTTTTTCCCTAGGGCTACATCTAACCATTCATCAACATCATCGTGGCTATAGGAAACACTATTAACAACAGGGACTTGTGCGGCGCCTTCGAAAAAAGATTGTTCTTCGCCGGCCCAGACGGATTTGGTTGCGGGTCCAATGTTATCCCATTTTTTATTTGTCATTTTGAGTTCCAACCTACTTTTAATTATTTCTTTTCATGTTCATATGAAAGATATATCGTACCGACATGCATAAAACAAATATTACCGAAGAAACCATCAAGACGGCCATAAATCGCAGAGGCGGACGACGTTTTGCGTTTGAAAATATAGATGCCTCTAAAGCGGCACTCGTGGTTATTGATATGCAAAATTATTTTATGAAGCCCGGTATGGCTGCCGAAGTTCCCGTTGCTCGTGATATTGTCCCTAACATCAATAGGCTGGCATCCGCACTCAGAAAAGCAAGTGGAAAGGTTGTCTGGGTTATTTCAACCTTTGATGAGGATACTTATCAAGAATGGTCCGTGTTAAATAATTTGTTTTCAGATGATCGACGCAAAGCGATGATGGAAAATCTGGTTAAAGGGAAAGACGGACATAAGCTATGGTCAGAATTTGACGTCAAGCCGTCAGATCTACATATTGAAAAAAACCGTTATAGCGCCTTCATGCAGGGCGCGAGTAGACTTGATGCGCAACTAAAAAGCGCGGACATTGATACTGTATTTATCACGGGTACTTTGACTGATGTTTGCTGTGAATGTTCGGCGCGTGATGCGATGATGATGAATTATAAAACCATTATGGTGACGGATGCGAATGCGGCTTCAAATGATGATGATCATAATAATGCGCTCAATGCGCTTGGTCGATTGTTCGTGGATCTATATTCAACGGATGAACTTATAATGAAATTGGGTGATCAACATGCCCGTGATTAAGGTTGCTTATAATCCAGATTTCGCCCCCTTTAGCAAAAGAGAAGACGGCAAACCACAAGGTTTAATCATTGAGAGATTGAAAGAAATTTTTGCGGCGTCCAATATTCAATATAATTTTATTGCGACGAAATTACCTGAGCTTATTCCAAATATGGAAAATGGAAAAGTGGCCGCGGTTGCTGCACTTGGTATGACGCCCGAGCGACAAGAAAAATACCAATTTACAAAACCAATAATTGTTAGTGGTGGTGCGTGGTTTATCCCAAAATCAATTAGAATGATAGCGGAAGGTGAAGTGCCATCATCCTTAATCACGCCAGAGCGTGGCCCTTTATCGAATGAAATTAAAAATAAATATCCTGAAGCGGAACTCATAACATGTGCTGACTATGATGCAGCCTTAAAGGGTGCGCTGGAAGGTAAAGCGTTAGCCGCCGCTTTAAATTGGCATGTTGGACGCATGATGGTTGAAGATAAATATCAAAATCAATTTCATGAAACAAAGCGGCCCTATAATACGCTGGCATTAGGGTTAGCAGTTCTT
>NZ_CBFIEP010000181.1:0-5442 GCF_965661635.1 Pseudemcibacter sp.
ACGCGGGCTTACACCACCCGTACTTGCGACATTTAAAATGGCTCCCGAACCCGCTTTTTTCATAATAGGAACAATGAATTGTGCCATATTGAACACGGATTTTGCGTTAACTTCAAAAATTCTATCAAACACAGTTTCGCATAATTCATCAAGAGGTTGCGGAATATGGCCAATTCCTGCGTTATTTACCACAATATCAATAGTGCCATATTTCTCCATGACATTATCCACCATGGACTTAACGCTTTCGCCATTCGCAACATCAACTTCAATCGCAAGTGAATTATCGTCAATTTCATCTGCGAGCGACGTTGCAAGCGCAATATTTAGGTCCGCAATAACGACTATAGCGCCCTCTTCGGCAAATTTTTTAACAATTCCTGCACCAAAACCGGATGCGCCGCCAGTAACAATTGCAATTTTTTTATTTAATTTCATTTATTTATAATGCTTTCTTAAAGTAAATTATCCATGATTTACAGCGACCGTTTTAAGAACAGAAAACCCGTAAAGTGCCTCAAATCCTTTTTCTCTACCGAAACCAGACTTTCCAATGCCGCCAAATGGTAATTCGACACCACCCCCTGCACCATAATTATTGATAAATAGCTGGCCTGCTTTCACAGCTTTCGCCATGCGTAACTGTCGCCCACCATCACGTGTCCATACCCCAGTCACTAAGCCATATTCGGTTCCATTGGCTATTTTAATGGCCTCTTCTTCGCTATCAAACGGTATAACCACCTGAACGGGGCCAAATATTTCCTCCTGGGCTAATTTATGATCGTTTGATACGTCCCTAAATAAGGTTGGACTTACATAGTTGCCATTTTCAGGCGCATCATAAACAATGCTACCTTGCGCCGCTATTTTTAAACCGCTTTTCTCACCCGCTTCAATGTAGCTTTTTACTGTATTTAATTGTTTCGCGGAAATTAATGGCCCAACATCAAGGTCATCAGTGGCCTTTCCTACTTGAAGCGCCTTATATTTCTCGGACATCATCTCAATTAATTTCTCATAAATACCGCTTTGTGCAAGTATTCTTGTTCCCGCAGAGCACGTTTGTCCCGCATTTTGGATACCACCCGCCACTAAAAACGGCAATGCTGCATCAAGATCGGCATCATCGAAAACGATTTGCGGTGATTTTCCGCCAAGCTCTAATGTCACAGGCACAATGTTATCCCCTGCGGCCTTTTGCACAAGCTTTCCGACACCAACCGAACCTGTAAATGAAATATGATGTACACCTGGATGTGATGATAATGCTGCTCCTGCTTCCGCTCCGAAACCCGGCACGACATTTAACACACCCTTTGGCAGCCCTGCTTCTTCTGCGATACGTGCGAAAAGTAATGCCGTTAAGCATGCTTCTTCTGATGGCTTTAACACACATGTATTTCCCATTGCCAGTGCGCCACCGACGCAGCGGCCGGTAATTTGCATTGGATAATTCCAAGGAACAATGTGCCCTGTAACTCCATGCGGCTCGCGCAGTGTGTAAACGGTATATCCTTCCATATAAGGAATAGTGTGTCCCATGACCTTGTCGGCAGAACCGCCATAAAATTCAAAATAACGCGCCATGGCAATTGCATCTGCGCGGGCTTGTTTAAATGGCTTTCCAACATCATGACTCTCAATTTCGGTCAATTCATCTTCATATTTTTTGATCTTTTCACCAATTTTGGTCAATATGCGACCTCGCTCAAGCGCCGTCATCCTTCCCCATTCACCATCCATTGCCGCTTGCGCTGCTAAAACAGCTTCATCAATATCTTTTGCTGAACCACGCGCAACTTTGCATAAAACTTCGCCGGTTGAGGGATTAAATACATCAATAGTTTCATTATTTTCAGCATTTCGCCATTTACCCGCAATTAGAATTTTGTCGGTTTCAAATGAAAATTTCATATGGCAGTCCTTTTTACTTTGGCTTTATATTTTTAGGCCTTTAATTTACTAACTGTCTTTGTAATATCAGGCGCTGCATCTAGCAATGCTTTTGTATATGGATGTTGTGGATTTTCATATATTTCTGCAGTCGCACCTTCTTCTACAATAATTCCGTCTTTCATCACGAGAATTCTGTCCGTGATATTACGAACCGTTGATAAATCATGTGAAATAAATAAATATGAAATTCCTAGCATATCCGAGAGTTTTTCAAGCAATTCTAATATTTGCTCTCTTATCAATACGTCCAATGCAGACGTTGCCTCATCTAAGAGCACCACGGACGGTTCCGTTATAAGTGCCCGCGCAATGGCTATTCTCTGTCTTTGTCCACCGGAAAACTCATGGGGATATTTATCCATATCACTTGCAGATAAACCAACATGCTTAAGCATGTCTTTCACTTTTTCATTAATTTCCGATTTAGACAATGAATGTGATAATGCATAAAAAGGTTCTGCAACCAATCTTGCAACCTTATGACGTGGATTAAAACTTCCGTATGGGTCTTGAAAAACAATATTGATATGCTTTCTCAATTCTTTTTGTCCCGTAAAAGATTTATTTTTGATCAAAATTTCACCGCTTGAAAAAGGCTCTACACCCAATATACAGCGGCTCAGCGTCGATTTCCCGCAGCCACTTTCTCCTACTAATCCTAAATTCTCACCGCGTTTTATTTTAAAACTAACATTATTGACCGCTTTTAATGTTTCGCCGCCGGATAGCTTATAACTTTTCTTTAAATTCTTAACTTCAAGCACCGCTTCATCGTAATCTGCTACAAACTTGTCTGCCCCTTTTTGCATTGCGGCGGCAAACAACGCTTTGGTATATTCATGTTTAATATCATTAAAAAAATGTGCCGTCGGTCCCTCTTCAACAATTTCACCGGATTTCATAATTATAATATGATCCGCAACATCCGTTACGACACCAAGGTCATGACTAATCAAAAGCATGCCCATATTATCCTGCAAGATCAAATCCTTTAAAAGCGACATGATTTTTGCCTGCGTTGTCACATCAAGCGCCGTTGTAGGTTCATCTGCAATAAGAAGCTTAGGCTTCTGTGATATTGCTATCGCAATTACAACCCGTTGGCGCTGTCCACCCGATAATTTATGGGGATAGGTGGAAAGCGGAAACCTACTATTTTCCAAGCCTACACGATGAAGAACAATTTCCGCTTTTTCTTTATATTGAATGCGCGTTAATCCCGGCTCTGTTAATTTAATGGCTTCAATGACCTGGGAACCTATGGATTCCAGAGGGTTTAACGCTTTCATAGGCTCTTGAAAAATCATTCCGATTTTCGTTTTGCGCACTTCACACATTTCTGCTTCAGTTATTTTGAGCAGGTCTTGATAATCATTAAGCCAAATTGATCCATCTGACTTTGTGCCTTCTGGCAATAATTGCATAATCGCGTTGGATGTCATCGATTTTCCGGAACCGCTTTCACCAACAACCGCAACAATTTGGCCACTTTCAATCCTAAGATTGATATTTCTCAATATTTCTGCATCAAAAATTGATAATGATAAATTCTGAACATTAAGAAGAGACATTTTGCTTCGCCTCCACACCGTCGGGCTCTTTCCGACGTAATTTAGGATCCAATATATCCCTTAAACCGTCACCCATTAGATTTAAACCAAGTACCAACATGACAATCGCCAAACCTGGTACTAATGCTAACCATGGTGCAAAAAATATCATTGTCTGTGCCTCAAAAAGCATCCGACCTAAGCTTGGGTTTGGTGGCTGCGTACCAAGGCCAACGTAAGAAAGGCTGGCTTCTGCAATAATTGCTATTGAAAATTGAATGGTCGCCTGCACAATTAATAAATTCATAATGTTCGGCAGGATATGCTCATATGAAATTTTCGCGTTACCCTTACCAGCAACTCTGGCTGCCATAATATATTCTTTTTCCCA
Organism: Pseudemcibacter sp.; assembly: GCF_965661635.1. Taxonomy (NCBI): domain Bacteria; kingdom Pseudomonadati; phylum Pseudomonadota; class Alphaproteobacteria; order Emcibacterales; family Emcibacteraceae; genus Pseudemcibacter; species Pseudemcibacter sp. The sequence continues at coordinate 3,901 of NZ_CBFIEP010000181.1, forward strand.
TAACCCTAGTGCACCACCACGTGACATACGGGCAAATACAGGAATATTAAATATGCCAATTGCAATGATTGCATTCATTGCCCCTGGACCAAAAACAGCCGTGATCATGATCGCCATTAATAATGACGGAAACGCAAAGACCAAATCATTTCCCCGCATTAAGATTTCATCAATGACCCGGCCGCCTGTTGAACGCGTCGCCGCCGACCATAGACCAAGTGGCACACCAATAATCATCCCAATACCGACAGCTACTAATGATACGGCTATTGCATTTCTTGCCCCTACCATAATCATGGATAGGATATCCCTGCCAAAATGATCTGTCCCGAAGATATGACCTATACCCGGGGCTATAAATCTTTTTTCCAAATTTATCGCCATAACATCATAAGGCGTCCAAATAAAAGAAAGGAGCGCAGCTATGACATAAGCAATGCTTATAAAAAATCCAATTTTAAAACTTAAGGGAGATTTCTTGAATAATTGAATGATCATCTTTCCCCCCTTTCACGCAATCTTGGATCAACCCAAGCATAAGCAAGATCAACAAGAAAAGTGATCATCACAACCGCCAAAACGAGCAAAGTGACAATAGATTTCACGACAATTAGATCTCGCTGTGCAATTGCTTGAAATACAAGACGTCCCAGTCCAGGCAATGAAAAAATACTTTCAATAATAATCCCGCCCGCTAAGAGGAAAGAAAACTGCAATCCTAAAATGGTTAAAACAGGTATCATCGCATTTCTTAATCCGTGTCGAATTAATGCCTGCCTTTTGGTTAGTCCCTTTGCACGCGCCGTTCTGATATAATCTTCATCCATTACTTCTAATACGGATGAACGCATCACACGCGAAAGAATTGCCGCTTGCGGCAACGCGAGCGAAATTGCCGGCAGTGTCAATGATTTTAATACAGGGAAAAATCCTGCTTCCCATCCCACAAACCCAACTGCAGAAAACCATTGCAGCGTTGTTGAAAATAATAGAACCAATAAAATTGCAAACCAAAAGTTTGGAATAGCAACACCGATTTGAGCGGTTCCCATCAAAAATGTATCTGAAAATGAGCCACGCTTTGATGCACTGATCACACCCACTGGAATAGCGATGATGGTCGATAATATTAATGCATAAATTGTCAGTGGTAAGGAAACGGTAAGTCTATCAAGAACCAATTCTGATACAGGAATTCGGTAGGTATAACTAATCCCAAAGTCACCAACCAGCATACCTGATATCCAATTAAAATATCGGTCCCAAGCACTAAGGTTTAAACCCAATTCTGCTCTAAGGGCATCTGCTGCGTCGGTATTGGTTGATAATCCCATCATAAATGCTGCTGGATCGCCCGGCACCACCTCGATGAGTATAAAAATAATTATCGTTGCAACAAACAATGTCAGAATTAAAGAAAATAAGCGTTTCAACAAAAAACTAATCATTCATTAGCCCTTCCTGTTCCTCAAAATAAACATCGCGAAAATCATTGGACCGAATTGGATAATTACGCCACATCCCTTTAAGGCCTTTTTTCCA
>NZ_CBFIEP010000182.1:0-8043 GCF_965661635.1 Pseudemcibacter sp.
AACAAATTACATTGATAAATTCCTCAGTTTTCCAACACCCCAATTTAACACCACCCGCAAAGGTGCATCGGCACCATTTTATCTAGTGCATTAATATCAAGTGAAAAGTCTAAAAAAGTGGTGCCGCTAGAGAGAATCGGACTCTCGACCTCACCCTTACCAAGGGTGCGCTCTACCACTGAGCTATAGCGGCGAAAGGTAGAATGGCCGAAATCGGCCGTTAGGCGCGGAACATGCCATAACCCCCACTTTCCTGCAAGTCAAAATTCAGGAAATAATTGCGATTTTTTTTTAATGCCCTTAAAAAGGTCATAATGTTCATTAAAAAGCTATAGTGAAAAATGACAAACAGTAAATCACAGACAAAAAAAGAAAAGCAAGAACGCTTAAATGCGGCCTTGCGTGATAACCTGAAAAGACGTAAAGCTCAGGCACGTAAAACGACCGTTAAAAGCGATAAAAAGGAAACGTAAAATATGGCCATAATGTCAGATAAATGGATTAGGGAAAAAGCACTGAACCACGGCATGATCGAACCCTTTCATGACCGTCAGGAAAGAAACGGTGTTATTTCATATGGCCTGTCATCTTACGGTTATGATGCCCGTGTTTCAGAAGAATTTAAAATCTTTACCGATGTGGATTCGGTTACGGTTGACCCGAAAGATTTCAACAGCAACAGTTTCGTTGATCGTCCGGGCGACGTTTGTATTATTCCGCCAAACTCATTTGCGCTGGCAAGGACCGTTGAATATTTCCGCATTCCGGAAGATGTGCTTGTGGTCTGCCTTGGTAAATCCACTTATGCGCGCTGCGGTATTATCGTTAATGTCACCCCGCTTGAGCCCGGCTGGGAAGGTCATGTGACGCTTGAATTTTCAAATACGACGCCGCTTCCTGCGAAAATATATGCCAATGAGGGCGCATGTCAGTTTCTTTTCTTTGAAGGGAACGAGCCATGCGAAGTGCCCTACAACAGCCGTAGCGGTAAATATATGGGGCAAACAGGCGTTACCTTACCGAAACTATAAAATATTAGGATGATTGATTGGATAGAATAGCAGTTACCGGCGGATACCGCCTTGAAGGAAGCCTTGTGATCAGCGGCGCGAAAAATGCGGCGCTTCCGTTAATGTGCGCGGGGCTTTTAACCGAAAATACGCTTACATTATCCAATTTGCCGCATCTCGCTGATATTAAAACCTTAAAAGAATTGATCGAAGGGCATGGCGCCTCGACCACTGTCGAGGACGAAGGCAAAAACTTAGGCGAAGGTCAGGTCATTTCATTTAAGACCCCCGTCATCACCAATACCGTCGCCCCTTATGATATCGTTAGAAAAATGCGCGCCAGTATTCTGGTGCTTGGTCCTCTGCTCGCCAGAACGGGAGAGGCGACCGTTTCCCTTCCTGGTGGTTGTGCCATTGGTAACCGTCCTATTGATCTTCATTTAAAAGGGTTTGAAGCCATGGGGGCCAATATCGAACTTGAAGAAGGATATGTGCGTGCCGTTACCCCGGGCGGAAGATTAAAAGGCGGCACCGTTGTGTTTCCAACCGTATCCGTTGGCGCGACAGAGAATATTTTAATGGCTGCAACGTTAGCGGAAGGGACGACCGTCATTGAAAATGCGGCGCGTGAGCCGGAAATTACGGATCTCGCTAATTGTTTAATTGCCATGGGGGCGCATATATCTGGCCTTGGAACAAGGACACTTACCGTAGAGGGTGTTAAATCGTTAAATGGGGCGGAATATGCGGTGATGCCAGACCGTATCGAAGCAGGTAGCTATGCAATCGCGGCGGCCATGACCCGAGGTGAGCTTGAATTGGTTGGTGAAAATTTAATGGATGTGATGACGGGCACCGTCGGCGCACTTAAGGAAGCGGGTATTGAATTCACCAAAACAGATCACGGCGTAATAGCAAAACTTGGTACCGACAAAATAAAAGGGATTAATGTCACAACGCAGCCATTCCCGGGTTTTTCTACCGATATGCAGGCGCAAGTGATGGCGATGATGACCATCTGCGATAGTGCGTCCGTTATAAATGAAACCATTTTTGAAAATCGTTTTATGCATGTTCCCGAATTAACGCGCATGGGCGCTGATATCACCATGCATGGCTCGACCGCCATTATACGCGGTGTTGATCAATTGCTTGGTGCGCCGGTGATGGCGACTGACCTTCGGGCTTCTATGTCGCTGGTACTCGCCGGCTTGGTTGCGGACCGTCAAACTTTTGTAAATCGAATTTATCATCTTGATCGGGGCTATGAACGTCTGGTAGAAAAGTTAAGTAATGTTGGGGCACATATTAGCCGTGATGCCGGCATGGGAATTTAACGATTTACCCTCGCAGTGATCTAAAAGTGTGATTTAACGCCTGAAAGGCAGAAAAATGGCAAAAGGACTTAAGCTTAAAGCAGAAGATCAGGAAGATCTGACAATCATTTCGGCATATTTACAGGATGCGGTGACGGTGGTCGGTGATTTTACTTTTTCTGAAAAAGAGCGTCTTTTTGCTATGATGGTCAATCGGTATCAATGGGAAGAACAAAAAAAGATGGGCGACTGCGTTGATGGGCAATGTTGTCAGCGCATTCGAGCCGGGTGTCATTTTGCCAATGTCCTTTCGGTGAGCGCCCAAAATATTCCACAAAAAAATAAGAAACATGTTCTTGAACTATTGGCGATTGAGCCGTTGGAGCTTGAAAATGGTAATGTGGCAATTGATTTGATATTCGCGGCAGATGCCGTTATTCGACTTGAAACGGAATTGATCGACGCAAGCATGCAGGACGTCGGTGAGCCATACCCCGCGAAATGTCATCCGAAGCATCAGGTATTGGATAATTTAAGTGACTAAGAATGCGTCAAAAATTCCACCTTTTCATTATTCCTTTAAAATGAAAGACCATGAAAGCACCCGTAAATTTTACTTTGATATCCTTGGCTGTGAAGAGGGACGCTCTAATGAAACCTGGCTTGATTTTGATTTTTTCGGCCATCAGGTTACGGCGCATTTATCCGATAAATTCCCAGAACTTGATTACTGCGGACTAGTAGATGGTGTGGCCGTGCCAATTCCCCATTTTGGTGTTATTTTATCCTTAAAGGATTATACCAAGGTCAAGGAAGCATTAGAACATCATCAATATCCGTTCATCGTTAAGCCCCAAGTCCGCTATCCTGGGAAGCCAGAAGAGCAACATACGCTTTTTATTATTGACCCGTCCGGGAATCCGCTTGAATTTAAAAGTTATAGCGGCACGGAAAATGATTTTATCTAAAACTTCGATTATTTCTCAATATTAAAACTGGTAAAACGCTTCCGATTTCTGTAAAAGAGCCGAGAAACTATAGAGAAACATTTATGTTTCACTAGAAGAACAGGAATATTACGGTGTCAAATAGTGAACCTATGATTATGGCCCTGCCAAAGGGACGAATTTTAAAAGAAGTGATGCCGATCATCCGTGCCGCGGGGATCGAGCCTGAAGCTGATTTCGACAATCCGAAATCACGAAAATTGACGTTTGATACCAATTTTGAACATCTAAAAATCATTCGGGTCAGAAGCTTTGATGTGGCGACATTTGTTGCTTTTGGCGCCGCTCATGTGGGCGTCGCTGGAAATGATGTATTACTTGAATTTGATTATCCCGAGATTTATGCGCCGCTCGATCTTGATATCGGGCATTGTCGCATTTCTGTTGCTGAACTTGTGTCCTTAAGTAAAACAGATGATCCGAGTGAATGGAGCCATGTTCGCATCGCGACAAAATATCCAAATCTGACGGCGAAATATTTCGCCAAGCGTGGCGTTCAGGCGGAATGTATCAAGCTTAATGGCGCCATGGAACTTGCACCAAGCTTAGGGTTATGTCGACGCATCGTTGATTTGGTCAGCACTGGGGCGACATTAAAAGAAAATGGCCTCGTCGAAGTTGAGAAAATTTTGGATATCACATCACGCTTTATTGTGAACCGTACGGCTTTTAAAACCCGTAGCGATGATATTAGTGATATTATTGATCGGGTAAGAGGCGCGATCGATGGTTAAAATCATTAATCAAAGTGATGCAACATTTGATGCTGATTTTGCGGCGCTGCTAAAGGCAAACCGTAATACGGAAAATGACGTTTCTGATGTAGTAAAAGATATTTTACAAAATATCAAAGAACATGGCGATGAGGCGTTAATTGATTATACGGCAAAGTTTGATGAATTATATTTAACATCAAATAGCATGCGTGTTTCAGATGATGAAATTAAAGAATCACTTGAAGCTTGTGCAGAAGAAACACTTGATGCTTTAAAGCTTGCGGCAAAACGCATCCATGATTTTCATATACGTCATATTCCTGATAATGATCAAATGACCGACGAGATCGGCGTTAAATTGGGTGTGCGTTGGAACGCGGTTGAAGCGGCCGGTATTTATGTTCCTGGTGGCAAGGCTGCCTATCCGTCATCCGTATTAATGAATGCTATCCCGGCAAAAGCAGCGGGTGTAGAGCGTATCGTTATGGTTGTTCCCAGCCCAAAGGGGTATTTAAACCCGCTTGTGTTGGCGGCGGCACATATTTCTGGCATTAGGGAAATTTATAAAGTTGGAGGTGCGCAGGCGGTTGGTGCGCTTGCATATGGGACGGAAACCATAAAGCCAGTTGATGTGATTGCGGGGCCGGGCAATGCCTACGTTGCTGCCGCAAAAAAGGAAGTTTTTGGTACCGTTGGTATTGATATGATTGCGGGGCCATCAGAAATATTGGTCACGGCCGATAACAAAAATGATCCTAAATGGATCGCGATGGATCTGCTTTCACAGGCAGAGCATGATGAAGTGGCCCAAAGCATTCTAATTACCGATGACGCTTTTTACGCAGACCAAGTTATTAAAGCCGTTGATGTTCATCTTGAAACATTACCACGTGCAGAAATTGCAAGAACCAGTTGGGAAAACCATGGCTGTGTTATCGTTGTTGGGGCAATGGAAAATGCGCCAACGCTTATTGATCAAATAGCGCCGGAGCATCTTGAGCTTGCGGTGGAAAATGCAAATGATTTTGCTAATAAAATCCGTAATGCGGGTTCAATCTTTATTGGTCGTTATACACCCGAAGCCATTGGCGATTATATTGCGGGTCCAAATCATGTATTACCCACATCAGGCAGCGCAAGATTTTCTTCTGGCTTAAGCGTGATTGATTTTATGAAACGAAATACATTGATTGAATGTCACGCTGAAAACCTTGGCATTATTGGGCCGTCCGCTATGAAACTCGCAGAAGAAGAGGGACTAGACGCCCATAAGAATTCTATTGGAATACGTTTAAAGAATGATGATGCAGAATAGATTATGATTGAAAACCAGGGCAAAAACCGGATCTGCCAAATTGAGTTAGATGAAAAATCTATCATCCGTCGCAATGCGGATATTGAGCATGAGAAACGGGTTGCTATCTTTGATCTGCTTGAAACCAATCATTTTGCACCAAAGGCGAAACTTTCACATGATTATCCGGGGCCATTTCATGTGCAATTAAGGATCGAAGAAAATCGTCTTGCAATTGACCTTAAAACGGAAGATTTAAAAGCGCTTTCAACTTTGGTTTTGCCTTTATCATCATTACGCCGCGTGATTAAAGAATATTTTATCATTTGTGATAGTTATTATGATGCGGTTAAAACGGCGACACCGCAACAATTAGAAGCTTTTGATATGGTACGGCGAACGCTTCATAACGAAGGGTCCACAATTCTAAAAGAACGTATTAAAAATAAAATCGATATTGATTTTGAAACGGCACGGCGGTTGTTTACTTTAATATGTGTATTACAAATTAGGTGATGAGTATTGAGTAAAGAAAAAATTGAGAGTTTGTTGTTTGTTTGTAATTATAATTCTGTGCGTTCTCCGATTGCGGAATGTCTCGCAAAAGACATATTTGGTGACCGAGTTTTCATTGATAGCATCGGTATTCAGGAAGAATTGTTGGAGATTAACCCATTTGCAATTTCTGTCATGGAAGAGGCGGGTCTTATTCTATTAAATCATAAGCCAAAACATTTTGAAGATTTAAATGATACGTCGTTTGATTTGATCATCTGTTTAAGTGCTGAAGCCGAAGAAAAAATGAAATCATTAACCCGGGGTTATGATATTAAGATTGAATTATGGGAAACAGATGATCCGTCTGGGGTAAAAGGAAATAGGGAAAATATCATGTCCGCCTTTCGTGAGATGAGAGACGAACTTAAGACGCGGATAGAAGAGCGACTTTAGCAGTAGGATAAGTAAATTCAGTTTTTGCTTGAATTTTGTTCAACAATCATTATTTTCCAACATGTTATTTAATCAAATTAAATAAGGAGCCATAATGGCTAAAGAAGAATTACTAGAAATCCGTGGCACTGTCACAGAATTATTACCTAACGCAATGTTTCGTGTAACACTTGAAAATGGTCATGAAGTATTGGGCCATACAGCAGGGAAAATGCGTAAAAACCGTATTCGTGTACTTGCAGGTGATGATGTTCTTGTGGAAATAACACCGTATGATTTGACTAAAGGTCGGATCACATACCGCTTTAAATAAGCGCGCCCCTTTGCATGTCTAACGATGCATATGTTATCAAACCTAAATTAATACTTGCCTCTGCGTCTCCGCGCAGGCTTGAACTGCTTAAACAGATCGGCATAACGCCTGATGAAATTTCACCGGCTGATATCGATGAAACACCATTAAAGCATGAAAAACCACGTGAACTCGCGGGAAGGCTTGCCCGTGAAAAGGCCGCACATATTGCAAAAAATCATGATGACGCATTTATTTTAGCATCTGATACGGTGGTGGCGTGTGGCCGACGACTTCTTGGTAAGGCGGCAGATAAAGATGAAGCAGCGAAATTCTTAAAACTTTTAAGCGGTCGACGTCATGACGTCTTCACAGGGGTTTCGATTATCACCCCCAATGGAATAAGCAACCGTGTTGTCAAAACCGTGGTTCGTTTTAAAAATTTAAGCGATGAAGAAATTAATGATTACCTTAGCCATGATGAATGGAAAGGGAAGGCGGGAGCATATGCTATTCAAGGTATCGCGGCCAAATTTATTATTTCTATCAATGGGTCCTATTCAAATGTCGTTGGCTTGCCGCTTTTTGAAGTATCAAATATGTTAAAAGGACGCGGGTTTTCGCTATAATTATGAAAGACGGAAAACACATATTGATCAATGATGCTATCGGTGAAACCCGAATGGCGATTATGCAGTACGGTACAGTCACTGATATTCGTGTTTTTCGTGATCATGCCCCGTCCTATGTGGGAGCCATTTATCTTGGCCGTGTGACAAGGCTCTCATCGGAATTACAGGCAGCATTTGTTGAACTTGAAAATGGTCTAGATGGGTTTCTACCTTTAAAAAACCTTCCTAAAACGCCGGGCAAGAAACCTAAAGATTTAACGACGTTGCTGCATCAAGGACAAAGATTGATTGTTCAAGTGACCGCAGACGCCAAACCGGGAAAATCATGTAAGCTAACGGCAAAGGTCGAATTAATAAGCACTTCTATCGTAATACATCCATTTAGAACGGGCGCTTTTGTTTCTAGCCGGATTAAAGATCCTGAAAAAAGATCTGCGCTTAAATTATTTGGGGAAGAAATCGTCCCCGATGATATCGGCTTGACGTTTAGAAACGAAGCCGAAGATATTCCCTTTGATCAACTGAAAATGACAGCATCAGAAATGATTAAAATTTGGCGTCATGCTTCAAAGGAAATTAAAAATAAAAAATGCCCCTCGCTTTTATCACAAGGCCCAAATGTGATTAAACAAATCATGCGTGAATATTCATCATCGGATATTAAAAGCATATTGATCGATCAAGCAAGCGCTTTAAAAGAAGCCACATCATGGGCCAAATCATTCGCGCCGGGATTATTAGATGTCATTTCACATTATAATGAGAAAACACCGCTCTTTAATCAGTATCAAGTCACTGATGATATTGAAGGCGTAACTTCGCCTG
>NZ_CBFIEP010000183.1:0-4303 GCF_965661635.1 Pseudemcibacter sp.
CTTTTTCAACGGATTGGAATTTATCTTTAAAAATTATCGTTTTTCTTTTGATAAAGCCATAGAAGATCCAACTTTCCTTGATAGACATTTTGAAGTTTTTTCAAGTCAGGTTGGCTATCAGTTTAAACCAAATGAAGCAGTCATTAACCGCATCGCTTATACTTATCTATTCATGAAGCAAGATAAAGAAAAAGCATTAGAACTATTTAAACAGAATGTCAGAGACTATCCATATTCTGCAAATGCTTATGATAGTATATCCGATGCATACAATTTGATGGGTAATAAGGAAATGGCTATTGCTTCACTTGAAAAAGCGCTTGCAATAGATCCCAAATTTCCACCATCTATTAGAAAACTAAGAGAAATAAAAGGCGAATAATACTATCTTAAAGCTTAGTCATCACATAGTTAAGCATTGGTGCCCATGTTTCGCCGCGTGTGCTTGTTTGCTTTATAGAAAATGTAATTTTATCAGCTTCATCATCATTGAATGTGAAACGGAAATGCATAATATCATTTTCATATGGGAAATGGGTATCGCTTTTAATATTCGTCATGACCAAATGGCCATCACTATTCATATTCCCTTCGTAGATATCCATTAAGCCATAAATGCTATCAATCACAGACATGCGGTAAGTTCTACGGAACTGATCATAGGTGAGCGTTAATTCAAGGTGCATTGCCCCTTTTGGCATCATATCGCGGCTTTCGCCACTAACCATAACGCCAGAAAGCCCGGATACCATATTCATTTTCGATGTAGATGTTTTTTGCCATTCACCATTTGCCGCATAGGTGAATTGCTCAACATTCCAGTCACCAACCATTAAGTTAAGTGCATCAACCCTTTCATGAACCACTGATTGTCCATGAGCATTATAAATGATAATAAAAGGTAATATTAATAGTAGTTTAAATAATTTTCTTAATGTCATTATATCCTCCAATAATAAACCCCGCTAAGAGAACTTAGCAGGGTCTAATTTGAATTTCAAAGCGGATCAGATGACAATCTCGTGATCTGTTATTAAAGCATTCCCATAATGATGGAAGCGCCGCCCCAAACAATAAGTACAAGAATTGGCAAAAAGCTAAGCAAGAAACCGACTGTGCGTTTCTTTGGATCGCCAACATAGCTTTTAAAATAGATGAAACGACCAAGGATATAGACCATGCCAGCATATGCGGCAACGTCTGCACGCACATTCATGGCGAAAATCATCATCGCTGGTATAATTGATACAAGCATTTCAAGCGTGTTCATTTGAACGCGGTAGTATCTTTCAAAGGTTTCATTGCCGGTTGTTGCCGGCGCATCAATTCCATATGTGCCACGCGCTTTACCAACCATAATGCTAAAATAAATATATTGGATAAGTGCTACTAAAATAACTAAGGCCACTAATTCCATATCTCTTCCCTCTCTTCACTAATAATTATTGAACTTGAACGTTAGATTATTGTTTCTCATAACGCAATCCAAAATTAATTACTTATCCTCATAAATTGCAAGATACTCTTTCGCTTCTTCGCATGATGCTTCACAAACACGTCTACTGGACATCACCATCTTTAAATATTTGATGATATTATCTTTTTCTTTATTACTAACCATATAAAGTTTTGCCAAACAAGTGCAGCCTCTCCATCCCCCGTCAATACAACACGCTCAAGTATTTTCTTATATTCAAGAATATCACCTCTAAGTCGGTAATTAATTGCCTTATTATATTCACTTGAAGAATTCATTGTCGTTTGAAATTTTTTATCCCACTCCTCAGAATTATGATAATTAATTTCTGTTCCCACTCCTGTTGAGTACATGTTTGCAACATCTTGCATACAGAATGCATCACCTGCTTCAGCACCTTTTAAGCAATGTTGAAACAACTCTTTTTTTAACTTCTCAATCTTTGTTAATAATTCTTTCAAATTCATGAAAACTCCCCAAATCGTAAGCATTACAAAATCTTTGTAAACGATTAAAAATATATAATTATTATGATTTTTCTTTCCTTAACGGTATAAGAATGATTAACTACATTCAATCAAAATATAAAAATCAAATTTGAGGAGAAAATCCATGGAAAGAAGAAGTTTTTTTGCAGCCGCTGGGGCAACCGCGCTTGGTGCTACATTATTAAGCAGTAAAGCATCTGCCCAATCAATGGGAAAAGTTGATGCCAAGCTTGCTGAGCTTGACGTCACCGTTGCTGGCGCAGAAGCCCCAGTGGCCGCTTATGTTGGTTGGCGTAAAGTCGGCAATATGGTCTATGTTGCCGGTCAAGTGCCAAGTGGCCCTGATGGTCTGATCACGGGCAAATTAGGTGACAACATGACAACGGAACAAGGGTATCAAGCGGCACGTTATTGCGGCATTAATATCTTAAGCCAATTAAAATCAGCCCTTGACGGGGATCTTGATCGCGTCAAACAATGCGTTCAAATTCAAGGCCTTGTTAATTCAACAGATGATTTTACCGAACAACATTTGGTCGTAAATGGCACGTCTGAATTATTCCGTGACATATGGGGTGAGCCAGGCCTCGCCGCACGCGCCGCCATCGGTACAAATAGCCTGCCTCTCGGCATTTGCTGCGAAGTACTTGCTGTATTTGAGGTCATGTAAAAGTAGCATTTGTCACTCGCCGACTTGATCGGCGAGTCTATAAGCGAAAACTTTCACCAATGGATTCACCGATCAAGTCGGTGAATGACGAAGGAGAATAAATTGCTAAGAAGAACATTATTTGCATCCGCAGTGGCCGCGATTTTATCGGCATGTGGCAAATCCGAAGAAACGGCCCCAGAAGCGGCCGCTGAACACGTCCCGTCCACAACTGGCGGTAAAGTTGATGCTAAGCTTTCTGAGCTTGGCATTGAAATTCCTGAAGCCGCGGTTCCAATCGCCGCCTATACCCCCATCCGCAAAGTCGGAAATATGGTATATATCGCCGGTCAAGGACCACAAATGTCAGGTAGCGTTGGCATTGAATATACTATGGAACAAGGCAAAGACGCTGCCCGCCAAGCCGCCATCAGCGTGCTTTCACAATTAAGAAAAGCCTGCGACGGTGATCTTGACCGTGTGAAACAATGTGTGCAACTTCAAGGGATCGTGAGATGCACGGATGATTTCACCGAACAACATTTGGTAATTAACGGCGCATCGGAACTTTTACGTGATGTGTTTGGTGACGCGGGACTTGCCGCACGCGCCGCCGTTGGAACCAATGCCCTTCCCGTTGGATTTGTCTGCGAAGTCATTGCCACATTTGAAATAGCATAATGTCTATCCACACAAAGAAATATAAAAAGCTTCTCCTTGAAAGACAGGAGGAGCTTTTATCGCTTATCAATGAACATAAAGAAGATAGCGCACCCGTTGAGCTAGACCAAACCATGGTTGGTCGGTTAAGCCGCATGGACGCAATACAAGGCCAAGCCATGGCCGAAGAAGTAAAACGCCGCCGCGACAATGAAATTTTAAGAATAAATGCCGCTCTTCAACGCATACCCGAAGATGAATATGGATACTGCCTTAATTGCGGCGATGACATTGCCGAACAACGCTTAAAACTTGATCCATCAACCGCACTTTGCAATAAGTGTGCTGTATAAAAATCCTTCTTTTTATTTTATCTATTTGACAAAGGCTAAAACCCTGCATAATGAAAATTAAACTTAAGTAATTAAAATTGAGGACGAAATGGAAAATTTTTCGGTCGGTTGGGAAGAATGGCTTTCTTTACCAGAACTTGGACTTCCTGCATTAAAAGCAAAAACAGATACTGGTGCTCGCACATCAGCAATTCATGCATTTGCAATACAGCCATTTGGCAGTGACAAAAAACCATACGTGAGATTTGGTGTTCACCCTGTTCCAGATAATACGGACATCGAAGTATATTGCTCTGCACCAGTTGTTGGTCAACGCGAGGTAACTTCTTCAAATGGTCAAACCGAACTTCGCTATGTGATTAAAACCCCTATTACTATTGGTGAACGTACTTGGGATATAGAAATCACGCTCACAAACCGTGAGAATATGGCATATCGCATGTTGCTAGGAAGAAGTGCCTTAGATGAATTGGCCGTAAAACCTGCGGAAAGTTTCCTTCAACCCGAACTTTCATACGATCTTTATAACAAGATTACGAATAAAAAGCCGGTTAAGCGTCCTTTGCGCATAGCAATTCTCACCCGTGAGCCACGAAACTATTCGACAAAACGGTTCGTTGAAGAGGCAGAACTTAACGGACATGCTGTAGAACTTATCGATACGAAGCGATGCTAC
>NZ_CBFIEP010000184.1:0-15343 GCF_965661635.1 Pseudemcibacter sp.
CCATCGCGCAATGCTTGGTTATATCTATCTTGCGCCGCAGCCATGGGGCCAAAATCTCTTCCTGTACTTAAAATCATTGGGATCGAAAGAAGCGCAAGAAACGCATAAAATTGGTATGGCCAAATGCTTAAAAGCACTTGAAAACTATCTTCGTTTATACCGACATCAGCATAAGCATTTTCAATCAGACCCATGATATAAACACCCCAGCCAACAAAGGGGATCAATATACATATTGGCGATGCTGTCGTATCGATAATAAAGGCAAGCTTTTCACGGCAAATTTTAAGTTCACGAAATACAGGTTTAAAAAGTGGCCCGACAATTAATGCGTTGCCACTATCAGAGAAAAAGACGCTTAAACCTGTTGCCCATGCAGCCATTTGCGCCTTTGCAGGGTTACCAATAAATTTGACCATCACTGTTGCAAAAGCGCGCGCGCCGCCTGATTTATCAAGCATATAAATAAAGCCGCCGATAGATAACGTCACCACAAGCACTTGATTGTTCGATGAAACCGAAAGCTGCGGGAAAGCGTGCGTTTCCACAAATTCAGCGATCGCAAGAAATGGATTATAATTTGATAAAACCAATGCCCCACTAAAAGCACCCAGAGTAAGGGAGAAAATGATATTTCTTGTATAAACGGCTAACACAATGCTTAGTGCTGGTGGCAAAATCGATAAAATACCATAATCTTCCATAAAATTTCCCTATATATTTTTCTTATACGTTAGATGATGTAACTTCGAATTACAAATCCCTATTCCCCAAAGCGGTTCATCACAAATCGAATAGCAAAATATTGCAGTACCAACATCACTAATATGACATAAGGCGTTTGATAAATAGCAAGCAATATAAAGGCAGATATTGTCATAATGCCCGTTAATAATGCATAGGGGAATTGCGTGGTTACATGATTAATATGCGGGCAGTCGGCACCCATTGAAGCAAGAACCGTTGTATCAGAAATGGGGGATGTATGGTCACCAAAAAGCCCACCACTTAATATTGCTGCAATCGTCAAGACCAGATCAGCACCAAGTATATGCGCTACCGGTAAAGTCGTCGCCATTAAAATAGCAAAAGTTCCAAATGAAGATCCCGTCGCAAAAGACATCATCGCACCTAAGAAAAATACGACAATTGGGAAAAACGCAGGATTTAAACTATCCCCTATTAATGTCGCCAAATATGGTCCCGTTTCAAGTTCACGACAAATGGAGCTTAAAGCCCAAGCAAGTGCCAATATTGCACCGACTTGCATTAAATTTCCCATCCCTTTAAAGAAGCTGTTCATCGCTTCATTATATGATTTTCCTTGAAATTTCTTCATCACATATGCGCATCCCATTGATGCAAAAATATAAGATAAACAAAGCCCCGCATTGACATGAATACTTTTAACGCCTTCGGTTAAAGCATAATACCCAAGCACGCCGCCAAGAACAGCGATCATGATGGCAAAAGGAAGAATTACGACGATTAGCTTGGGATCATCTTCCGTTTTGATCTCTTCAATTTCCGTTCGGATTTCTTCTTCATATTTTTTTTGCGCTGCACGCATAGGGCCAAAATCTTTACCGGTACTAATGACCATTGGCACTGCAAACAATGCTAAGAATGCATAAAATTGATATGGCCAAACATTCAGTAAAACCGTAAAGGCGTCTTCTTCTATTCCCATTGTCGCATATGAATTTTCAATCAGCGACATGATATATACACCCCAGCTTGCAACCGGGATTAGGATCACGACGGGTGCAGCAGTGGTATCAATAATATAAGCTAACTTTTCACGGCAAATCTTTAGTTCACGAAAAACAGGGCGAAAAAGCGGCCCAACAATAAGAGAGTTGGCCGTATCACTAAAAAAGACACTAATCCCTGAAGCCCATGTGGCCAGTTGCCCTTTTCGCGGGCTAGAGACATATCGAACAATAGCCGCAGAAAAAGCGCGTGCGCCACCACTTTCTTCAAGCATTCTTACAAATCCACCAATGATAAGAGTGATCATGATGACTTGAGAATTACTAGGACTTGCTACCTGAACAAAAATATGGTCCCTCATTAAACTGACGGGGGCAAAAAACGGATTAAAACCACCCAATATAAGCGTGCCACTTAACCCACCAATTGCTAAGGAAACAATCACATTTCGTGTGTAAACCGCTAAAAATATACTTAATGCAGGCGGAATAACCGACAGTATCCCATAGCTTTCCATTGTTCCTCTCCCATTTTCCTTCTAGCGTAAAGATTGAAGGGATGAGGTCAAGAAAGAAATAATTTGATTATTTTGAATATCCATAAAAAAAGGCGCCCTCAAGGACGCCTTGATAAAAAACTGATGACAATTTATTCCAACTCATCATTTTCAACGGCGGATGTCCATGAGGTTTGTGCCACACAATCAAGCTCTTCAATCGCATTAACCGTTTCACGGGCCTTGTTTTCGCTTTCATTAAGCAGCGTTGTTAATCGTTCTTCGGCAAAGTTAATATTTTCATGAACAGGGGAAGGAACAGGCTCAGGGTTTTCACCAACGAGTTCGTTATCAGCATCAGAAATATTTTTAAGGTGCACGTCTTCAAAATACGGTTCTTTTCGTATTTCTTTACGCACTAAATCGTGTACTGTTTCGCCTTCTGCCTTATCAGGTTTTGATAAAAACTCTTTTATCTTATCAAATGCTATCATGTTCAAATCCCCAAAGATTATTTAAATTAAGACAATAACAGTAGCGAAAAACCTTAAAAAACTTCTTACGATTTATGGTTAACAAAAAGTAACCATAAAAAAAGAGCGCCAGAAAAGCGCTCTTTTTAATTCATTATTCGATTAACTTATTCACTTGCAAGGATAATTTTATCTCTATTCTTAAAATAAGCATAATTAAACGCAGCGACCGGGCCACTTAAAATCGCTTCATATTCAGGCTTAAGCGCCATCCAGCGATCATTTATATGTGAAAAACGGTCACGCATACGTTGGTTCATTGGGGGAACAATATTATCAACAATGCGGTATATATCCTGCATATCCGCAAATACCATATCCGGCCAGTTAAGCGTATCTTGGAAATAAGTCCGGTCAACGGAAACAACCTTCGCTTCCCATGCATCAACCGCATCAACGATATCCTGAGCGAGCTTTTTAAGCTCTTCACTATTGGCATCATCTTTCGATTGAGTTTCAGCTTGATTGCGAGCGTCACGGGCCGTTTTAATGCTATCGGTAATATCACGAAGGGACGCATCAATCTGATCCGTCAGATCATATTTTTCCATGAGCTGCGCGTTTGTTACTTCAATACGCGGATCATACTGAACCGTTAATGGCTGTTCCATCACTTCACCATCAAAACTTAAACGAACCGTATAATCACCAGGGCGCTGTTTCGCACCACCCGTGATATTATCACCACCGCCGGATAAAACATACAGATCTTTAATTTCCGAATAATTTTCACCGCGGTAATCCCACATTGCTTTGTTAAGTCCTTTATTCGCCGGAAGCTTATAAGCACTTTCCGAACCACCGCCGTCACGATTTTTCGCATCTGATTCAAGTGTGCGAACAACATTGCCGCTACCATCCAGAATTTCCATTTTTAATGGCTTTTCTGAAAGGTCATATTCATCACCAAGTGTGTAATAAATAACCGCTTGCATTGTCATATTTCCGACACGCGCATCATAGGCCATCGCTGGCGCATAAAGATAGGCCGCATCTTCATCGCGTTCTTCTGCCTCTTGACGAAGCGGGCTAATATCATCCAGCACCCAGAAAGCACGTCCCTGTGTTGAAATCGCAAGATCGGAACCATTCACCTGAATATCGGTAACCGGAACTGTTGGCAGGTTTTGTTGATAGGCTTGCCAACTATCACCACCATCAACAGAAATATACATACCTGTTTCCGTCCCCGCATAAAGAAGGCCTGGACGAACGGGATCTTCACGAACGACACGGACAAATGAACCGTCCGGAATACCGTCCGCAATCATTTTCCAACTGCGGCCATTATTGGTGGTTTTATAAATATACGGCTTATGATCATCATATTTATAGCGCGGTGTCGTGATATAAATCGTATTTGGATCATGCGGTGAAATTTCAATTGAATTCACCATTCCGTCTTTGTTGCCTGATGGGGTTACGTCTTCCCATGTGGCGCCGCCGTCTTCGGTTTTGGATAGCATGCCGTCATCGGAACCCGCCCAAATTACATTAGCATCATATGGACTTTCCGTCACCGCAAGCAGCGCATTATAACTATCCGTTACTTCACGTGTAATCGTATCTGGATGAGTTTGCTGATATTCAGTTTGATTTTTGGTGAGGTCAGGACTGATGTCCGTCCATGTAACACCACGGTCATCGGATTTATGGATCACATTACTAGCGTGATAAATCACTTCCGGATTATGCGCGGATACAAGTACCGGCGCATTCCATTTCCAGCGATAACGACGTTCATTGGGGTTAACACCAAACCCGAGTTCACGGTATGGCTCCACATTACGGCGTATACCCGTGTCACTATCATATTCATTAAGCTGTCCAAGGTAACATCCACCATACATATAACGCGGGTCATCCTTATTCATGGCCACATGGGCATTTTCACAGCCCGCCACCGCGATATAGGCATCTTCGCCCATATCACCTGATACACCCTTACTGGCGATACCAACTGATGAATTATCCTGTTGCCCACTAAACATACGGAATGGGAAACTGTTATCTGTATTCACCCTGTAAAATTGCGCCGTTGGTTGGTTATGAATGGATGACCATGTTTTACCACCGTCAAATGTCACCGTTGCACCACCATCATTACCGTTGATCATATTCAAACTGTTGCTTGGGTTAATCCAGTGACTATGATGATCACCATGCGGTGTCGTAATACGGTCAAAGGTTTTACCGCCGTCTGTTGATCGGTACATTGGTGCGTTTAATGTATAAATTGTATCCGCATCATTGGGATCCGCATAAATATGCATATAATACCATGAACGGGAAATCAGCTGACGATTACTGGTCACCTGTGACCAGTTTTCACCGCCATCGGTTGATTTATAAAGGCCACTTTTTTCACCGGTTTTTTCATCATCGCCCGCTTCCACAAGCGCATAAAGAAGCCCTTCTTGTGCGCCTGATGGTGCGATACCGATTTTACCGAGGTAATCCGGCAGACCATTATTAATGGCTTGCCATGTTTCACCACCATCCATGGATTTATGAATGCCACTGCCCGGGCCACCACTGCGCATACCCCATGGATTGCGATTTTGATCCCACATGGACGCATAAATAATCCGCGGGTTATTGGGATCGGCTTTCATATCCACACCGCCCGATGTTTCATTGGTAAATAGTTTTCTTTCCCAATTTTCACCGCCATCGGTTGTTTTATAAATGCCGCGCATTTCGGTCGGCTCCCATGGACTGCCTTGCACGGATACAAGGATCGTGTCCGGATCATTCGGCATCACAATCACTTCTGAAATCTGACGCGCTTCTTTAAGGCCGATATGTTTCCAATTTTTACCTGCATCCGTGGATAAATAAACACCATCACCATAACTTGATGCCACATGGCGATATGGACTTTCGCCCATGCCGACAACGACCACATTAGGATCGGTTTTGGACACGGTTACGGAACCAACCGACGCCGTCCCGAACGTGCCATCATCAACGGGTTCCCACGTATGGCCCGCATTTGTGGTTTTAAATATACCACCGGTTGAGCCCATATAATATGTTTGACTATCGCCCACAACGCCTGTCACCGTGGTCACACGACCACCGCGATATGGCCCGACAAGACGATATTCCATTGCTTTTAAATTATCTTCGTTGATGACCCCGTCAACCGCACTCGCCGGAGACGTCATAAGCCCCACCCCGACAATTCCAGTCATACAATATGTCAATAAATTGGATTTAAGCTTAAAACCCATAGGTTCCTCCCGTTTTTTTGTGATTCTGATTCTTATGCGATGAGCTTAATCGGTGATTAGAAGGTTGGCAATGAATTTGAAAATGAATCTATTTCAATTGCCTCATTAGTTCCCAAATAATCTTACAATTTTCCCGTAATTTTCATCAAAAATGGATGACTTTTACACAGCTGTAGAAAAGCATACTGTTTAGCTTCCCTTTTTTCATCTAAATCTTTTTCAGAAGAATGTTTAAATTTATGATGACCAACTTCGCGGTAAAAAGATGATTCAATATTAAACATAAACAGCCAAGCGAAAGGATTAATAAAAGAAATTGATGTATCCCAACCAATTATTATTTTACATAAGATTGGCGTATAATCTGCATAGCCGTAATTTCGAGGGACGATATAAAGTTTACTTAAATTATCAAGGTCTTTTTTTGATATTATAGATAGCCATTTTTCTAATTTACGAATGACAAAGGAATAATTTTTAATTTCATTAGAAATGAATATTTCAACATTACACTTTTCAAAAAGATAAAAATTGTCATTTGTAAAATTAGTGATTGCTGAGATGCGCCTATTCACCTCAAGACTTGCACCCACATCATTTATTTTTTGACCAATTTTTTTTGAATACTCTTCGTCAATATCATGTATAAGATTTAATATGCCAGTAAGAAAAAATAATTGCTTACCATATTGAACACTCGTCCAATCTTTGTCTAAAATCAACTTTTCTAAATCTGGTAATATTGCAGTACCCTCTTCATAGAGGTTCCGATGCGCACGATATATTTGTTTATAATCACCCTGCATTAAACCAAGCGATAATAATTGAATATTATTTTTATACTTATTACTCACTTATATCCCCATTTTTAATCCAAGAACTTTTTACAACGTCACCTTCGGCCTAACAATCGTATTCGCAATCAACAATCCTGCGGAAATCACAAGCGCAACAATGAAGAGCTGCATGAATTGATTAAGTCCACGGCTGCTTTCTTCGGTGGCGGCAATAAGAAGCCCCTGAAAGCCGACGGAGCCACTCACCATCACGGTGATGGCGGGCACGAGAACAATCGAGGTCGGACGATTTGTTTTACGCGCCCAAAGGTTCGCAAATATATTTGCGACTATCGCACCGATCAGAGTACCCAAATATTGAATTTCAAATGTATTACCAAACGTCACACCAATATAAGAAACCAAACAACAGAGCATCACCCACGGAAAATCACGCATTAGTGATTGATAAGCAATCCCAAGACCAATAAATAGCAGCGGTAAAAAGAGCCAAAGCCCGAGACTTTCACTTGCCACCGCAGGTACAGGGTTCCCCGAAAATAATAGTCCAATCGTCGCAAGTCCAAACCATGCACCAAAAAATTGCTTAAGAAGATAAATCACACCCGCGATCAGATTGGCACTGCCCGATACCACGTGATTACTGACAATCTCAACGATACCGGCGCTCACGGTAAAGCCCGGGATCATAATAATAATCGCCGCAATGATATTGACGAAAGTATTAATATCAGGCAACCATATCTTAAATAATGCCGCCAAAAAGCCAACAATATACGCACTGGTGAAGGGGAGTAATTCATACATCCGCCCACCATATTTTTCAGCAAAAAACACATTGATATAAACAATAAGCGCCAATACACCGGACACAAAAATATCCATAATATTACCGGACATAAGGCCGGAAAAACCGACACCAATGAATAGAAAGCTCACTGCCTTTGCCCCAACACCCCAAGGGTTCGGCAACCCTTCAATTTCATTCAAGATATCATACGCATCATCCAGTGATATACCGCCGTCGACCACGGCCTCGACCACTTCACCTACACGGGCGAGTTTGGCCATGTTAAAGCTGCCTTTTTCCACCATTTCCATATGAAGGATTTGATCCATTTTATCATCCTTCCAAAAAGAATAAATAATCTGGGATCGGGTGGAATGGAAATGGCCACCATAACCAAGCGCCTCTGTCACCTGATTAAGATAATTTTCCAGTCGAGCCGCGGACGGTCCATAGCCATGGGCAATGATGCCAAGCTTTATAATAAACCGTCTGGCAACACTGTATTTTACCGTTCTTTCGTCATTTAATGTCTGACCTTTCATGACAAAATCCTTCATCTGAATATGGTGACACGATATGCCATTTTGATCACAAATGAAAATAAAATAATTATGACGTTTTCTTTTATTCTCTTTTTATTTGTTCTTGTTTTGTTCTAAATATTTCGTTACCCTTTTAACGACTCACACGAGTCCTTCTTGAAATTGGGGCCTTATATGAAAGGGACAGAAGCTCATGTTGGAAATTCCAACCGGGCTGGGATGGTTGTATCTTGATTTGAACAGCTATTTTGCCAGCGTCGAACAACATATGAACCCCCGCCTTCGAGGGCGACCTGTTGCCGTGGTGCCGTCTGATACCGATGCCACCTGCGCCATTGCCGCCAGTTACGAGGCAAAGGCCATGGGCGTTAAAACCGGAACGATGGTTTATAAAGCACGGGAAATGTGTCCCGGGCTCGTTACCGTATCCGCTCGTCATGACAGATATGTTGAATATCACCATAAAATCATGGATCAGATCGGAAAATTCCTGCCGCTTACCAAAATTTGTTCCATTGATGAGGTCGCCTGCCGATTGATGGGCACTGAATGCCGCGAAGAAAACGCGCTTGAAATAGCCCATAATATCAAAAACGCCATCGCCAAAAATGTTGGTCCCTCTCTTGGGTCATCCATTGGTATCGGTCCGAACCGCTTCCTCGCCAAGGTCGCAAGCAATCTTCAAAAACCAAACGGGCTTAGCGTGCTTTATGCAACAGAAGTACCAGAACGTCTCGCTCATATTGAGCTTCCTGATCTACCCGGCATTGGACGCAATATGAATAAACGTCTGATGCGGGCGGGTGTCACTGACCTTCCCACCTTCTGGAATTTGGAACCAAAACACGTGAGGCGCATTTGGAACAGCGTGGAAGGAGAGCGTTTTTGGTACGCACTGCACGGCATTGAAACCACCTTAAACGAAGATCCCGTTCGCCGCACCGTCGGACATAGCCATGTGCTCGCCCCTGTCATGCGCCCTCGTCACAAGGCCCGCATTGTCGCACGCCGCCTCACCCTCAAAGCCGCAAGCCGCATGCGAAGGCTTGGGTATTTCGCCAAGCTTTATTCACTTTACGTGCGTTTCGATGTGCCGAAAAATAGTGGTGAACGTTATAAATGGCAGTCAGATATTAAAATTCCGCTGGCCGAGGATAGTTTTTCATTTTTACGCGCCCTTAATATGCTCTGGGAAAAAATGATTGAAGACAACACCCCACCGCGCATTCGTCAAATATCGGTCAGTTTTTATGGCTTGGTACCGGCCGATAAAATTATGCCTGATATGTTTAAGGAGTTGGATGATCCAATATCAAAAAAGCAACAAAGGCATGCCCGCCTTTCGGTCGCCATGGATGATATTAATGCCAAATACGGCCTTGATACCGTCGTACTTGGCACCCTGCCGGAAAGCATGTCACGCTTTAGCGGTACAAAAATCGCCTTTACCCGCATTCCGGAAAAGGCAGAATTTCATGAATAAACCTTGAAACCGCCCCCTCTAAGGCTTACATAGAAATCATAGATATTGATTAAAGGGTAATAGATATGACCATTCCTTTAACGGCAAATGAAACAATGCCGAAGGCCGAATTGCTCAGCGAAATTAATCGCTTGCGCAAAGAGAAAAACGCCGTAATTTTAGGCCATTACTATCAAGACCCTGAAATTCAGGATCTGGCGGACTTTGTCGGTGACAGTCTTGACCTATCCCGCAAGGCAGCCGCCACTGACGCAGACGTCATTGTCTTTTGCGGTGTTCGCTTCATGGCGGAAGTGGCAAAAATTCTAAGCCCTGAAAAAACGGTTGTGCTCCCTGATATGGACGCTGGTTGCTCGTTAGAAGATAGCTGTCCGCCTGATGATTTTGCGAAATTTCGCGCTGAGCATCCGGATCATATTTGTCTGACTTATATTAATTGCTCAGCGGCGGTGAAGGCCCATTCCGATATTATTGTTACATCATCCAATGCGGAATATATTTTAAGCCAAATCCCGAAAGACCAGAAAGTCATGATGGCGCCGGATCGTCATTTGGGTGCCTATCTTGCCAAAAAAACAGGACGCGACATGGTTTTATGGCCCGGCAGCTGTATCGTCCATGAGCGTTTTTCTGAAAAAGAATTGATCAAATTAAAAGCCGAAAACCCGGATGCCCCCGTGACCGCACATCCGGAATGCCCGGAACATATTTTGCAGCACGCTGACCACGTAGGATCAACATCATCCATCCTGAAATTCGTGCTTGATAATCCGGCAGAAAAGTTTTTGGTGGCAACAGAGCCCGGCATACTTCATCAAATGCAAAAAGATGCCCCACATAAAACCTTTATCGGTGCGCCAGGCGCAGATGGCAACTGCAATTGTAACCAATGCCCCTACATGGCGTTAAACACATTGGAAAAACTTTATCATTGCCTAAACACATTGGAACCGCAAATCCATGTGGATGAAGAAACAAAATTAAAGGCACTGGCACCACTTGATAAGATGCTTGAAATGTCGCCAGCACAAGCGCCAACGCCTCCTATTAATTCTGGGGCAAAATCAGGGCGTGCGTTTTAATGCCTTTGTTCAAGGAAGAACTAAGACCCTTTATCCGGTCAATGCTTGATGAAGATATCGGCCGTGGTGATATAACCACGCTCGCAACCATTCCTGCCGATGCAACCTTAAAAGCGGAAATGAATGCCCGCGAAACCATGGTCATTGCCGGCATTGATATTGCTGAAAAAATCATCCATACGGTTGACCCTGCGATCAAGGTTGAAATAATGGCACAAGACGGCATTGAAGTTACCGCAGGAAACGTCATCATGACGCTTGACGGTAACGCGCGAAATATTTTAACGGCAGAGAGATCAGCCCTTAACCTATTACAGCATTTATCCGGCATCGCAACGCTTACCAAAACCTATGTCAAAGAGATTGAGCATACACAATGTCGGCTGCTTGATACCCGAAAAACCATACCGACCTATCGCAAGCTTGCAAAGTATGCGTCAAAAATGGGCGGTGCGATGAACCACCGCATGCGACTTGATGACGGCATATTGATTAAAGATAATCATATCGCCAGTGTTGGGTCGGTGAAAGCCGCCGTAATCGCTGCAAAAAATTACGGCAGTGACGCGAGCACCATCGGTATAACCGTTGAATGCGACACTCTTGATCAAGCCCTCGACGCCGTTAACGCAGGCGCTGACCGTTTGCTTCTTGATAATATGACAAACGACATGTTAAGTGAGGCCGTTACCAAATATAAAGGTAAAGTCAAACTCGAAGCATCAGGCGGCGTAACGCTTGAAACCATCAAATCAATCGCCGAAACGGGCGTTGATTATATTTCCGTTGGACGCATTACACAATCGGCTCCCGCCGTTGATATTGGACTTGACTATAAAGTTTAACGTGGCATATTCGCATGCGTATTCAGTATCCAGTTTCAGTGAACTGGCCCGTCTTAACAGTAGACCGGAAGGACTTATCCTGAATATTTAAAGTGTGGAGAATAGTCATGACTCTCGCTCAATCAAATTTAGTTTTATTATTAACGGCTGCCATGTGGGGCAGTAGCTTTGTATTGCAAAAAATGGCCATGGATATCATGGAGCCATTTATTTATAACGCACTACGTTTTGCACTCGCGGCCATATGTTTAATGCCTATTCGGTATTTTAGACGTGGTAACATTAATGTAATTAAAAGCAATGATAAACGCCATATGCTGATCGGCTCTGTTGCGGCAGGAACCATTATGTTTTGCGCCGTTGGCTTTCAACAGATCGGCATTAAGGACACCACAGTTGCAAACACGGGCTTCATAACGGGGCTTTATATCGTTTTTGTCCCTATTATTGGTGTGTTACTTGGGCACAAATATAATGCGAAAATATGGCTGGCGATTTTAATTGCCTGCTCGGGGCTATATTTACTTTCCGGTATGGATGGCATTCATATGAAAAAGGGTGATTTATTCATTCTGATCAGTGCCTTTTTCTGGGGGTCGCATCTAATCGTGATTGATATGGTTTCCAATCGTCATCATCCCATTGCCTTTGCCATCAGACAATTTTTTATCTGTGCGGCTTTAAGTTTCATTGCGGCACTTGTTACCGGTGAAAGCTTAAAGGTTCCATCAATAGACGCCTGGATTCTCATAGGCGCTAGCGGCATTATCGCCATCGCGCTTGGTTATACACTGCAAATATATGGCCAAAAGGTCACACCACCATCGCAAGCGGCATTGATTTTTAGCACGGAAGCCGTATTTTCGGCACTTGCGGGAATTTATTTCCTCGGTGAGGTGTTAGGATCGACCGCCTTAATCGGTTGTGTTCTGATGCTTGGTGGATCGTTAATGGCGCAATTTTATCCGCCGCTTAACCACAGGGCCACGGAACAAAAATCGCTTCCTTAAAGGCTGACAATAACCATCACAACTTTCTTTTCTCCCTCGCTTTTCGTGAGGGAGAAGGGTTGCGATATTTTGACCGCTTTAAATCCGGCTTTATTATAAGCCGACTTTAATTGATCGGGCGAAAAACCAAAATCATCTTGTCCTGTATCAAGCCAATCCCACTGCACCAAAATTCCACCTGTTTTCAGCAATCCCTTAAGTAGGATTAATGTATCGACAAAATTCGGGACAAAGCCAAACACAGACGACGCTGTGATTAAATCAAATTGATTTGAGATATCGCCTTCTCTTAGTTCAAGCTGCAGCGCTTTTACATTCTTGATATTTTTATTTTTCAAAATGGAGATCATTTTTGCGGAACTATCAATAGCCGTAATGTGATTGGCTTTTGGGGCCATTTTTTCGGTTAAATTACCGGTACCACAACCGAAATCCAAAATTTTTAAACCCTCAAGATCAACTTTCGCCCTAAGCGTTTCATAAGTGTGATTGGCATAGATAATAACCCCTTCATTATCATTCCAGTCATCCGCATAATCGTCCCATTCATCACTCATAGTATAGTATCCGGATCAAAGTAACTTTTCTTCGAGTATGGCTTGATCGTTTTTCGAAAACCCAATGGCCAACTCATCTCCAAGATCAAAAATCGGCCTTTTTATCATCGCTTCATTTTCTACCATTAGTTTAATGGCCCCGGCCTCATCAATATTATCCTTAATATCATCAGGCAACTTCCGCCATGTGGTGCCCCGCTTATTTAAAACAAGCTCAAGCCCCAGCCTAGAGACAAAATTGGCCACCATATCTTCTGAAATGCCATCTTTACGGTAATCATGAAAATCATACTCAATGCTATTAGCATCCATCCATTTGACGGCTTTCTTCATGGTGTCACAATTTTTAATGCCATAAATTTTAATCATACTATTTCATTTACCTCATTGATATTATTCAGAGTTCATAATGACACGTATTGAATGTGTCGTTGCGATTAATCAACAATCGCCTGATAAACAAGCGCACGTAATTTATTTTGATCATCAAGACCGCCTGCGGGTATAAGTTGCGTTAAATACACGACCACCAAATTTTCTTTTGGGTCGATCCAATATACGGAATGATAGGCACCACCCCAACCATATGCATTTTGACTACCGGGTTTTCCATATTTGCCTAAATCGGTAATAATTTCAAAACCAAGCCCAAATCCTAATCCTGCACCATATGGAATATCACTAAGATGGTTTGTCGTCATCAGTTCAACCGATTTCCGACTTAATATGCGAACATCATTTAAGACACCACCGTTTAAAATCATTTGCAAAAATTTACCGTAATCCTCCGCGGTTGATGTAAGCCCTGCCCCGCCCGCGAAACTCTGACGTGGCCCGTCAATATAATGTCCTTGCCCTACATGGCTAACACCTTCAAGCATTCCGGGATTATCAGCAAGAGTAATTTTATCACCCTTTAATGAATATACGGTCGCAATTCGGTCTCTTTTTTCTTCGGGTACAAAGAAACTCGTATCGTTCATCGTTAATGGATCTAAGATATTATCTTTTAAAAATTGATCCAGTTGCTCACCAGAAACAATCTCTATCACTGCACCAAGAATATCGGTGTTATACCCATAAACAAATTTCTCACCTGGATGAGCCGCTTGCGGCAGATCTGCCATGCGGCGGACGGTTTCGCGAATTGGTTCACTGCGCTCAGCCGTATACCATCCATAAATACCGGAATCTAACCATGCTTGTTCGCCGGGACCGTTGCCATAACTAATGCCAGCCGTATGGGTTAATAAGTCACGAATGGTAATTGACCGCTTTGCCGGCACAACAGTGTAACCGCCATTTCCGTCGTCCTCCGCAACCGTTGTGTTCATATATTCCGGCAAATATTTTCCAACAGGATCATTGATCAGCAATTGGCCTCGTTCCTGTAAAATCATAATACCTACACTGGTAATGGCTTTTGATTGTGACGCAATTCTGAAAATATCACTTGGTTCCATATTATCATTTGCAGCAACATCACGCTGCCCAAGCGCTTTATGATAAACGGGTTCCCCATTTCTCGCGATATATATCACATTACCGGACAATTGATCTTGATCGATGTAATCCTGCATAACGGTATCTAGACGGATAAGTCGCTCAAGTGACATGCCTTGATTGGTTTGTGCAAAGCTTAAATTAACACTCGACAACAGCATGATAACTATCGCTGTAACATTAATCTTATAAATTAATCTTTTAAATGGCATGGTTCTTCCCTTTGTTTTTTCTGAGGATTACTGTGACCTATTTTGGATGGCCTAGCAAATGAAACTTAACTGAATTGCAATAACCAGCGAAATCTACAATATATGAGTTTACATATTGTTTATTACGTCACACATTAATGCTATAAACTTATGCAATAAATAAGGAAAAAACGATGTTAAATATAAAATTAGGCGGGGTTTTTGTCGAAGATCAGGCCAATGCTCATGATTTTTATACAAAAAATTTGGGATTAAAAGTAAAGAACGATATTCCGGTAGGTGAATATAGATGGCTATCGGTTGGAACGGATGATAATGAATTTGAATTAGTGCTTGAGCCAAATGTCAATCCGGCCGCAAAAACATATCAAAAAGCCATTTATGAACAGGGTATCCCTGCGACCATGCTTTTTACTGATGATATTGAAAAAGAATATCATTCACTTATTGAAAAGGGTGTAAAATTCAAATCAGAACCTACGGTTATGGGAAATGTAACAATCGCCGTATTTGATGATACTTGTGGAAATTACATTCAGATCTG
>NZ_CBFIEP010000185.1:0-6401 GCF_965661635.1 Pseudemcibacter sp.
CGTCGTATTTTGCCGGCCCTAATCCCGCAACACTCATAAGTCATATTGCATCGATAACAGAAAAAATTCGCGTTGGAAGCGGCGGCGTCATGCTTTTACATTATAGTCCCTATATGGTTGCCGAACAGTTCAGGTTGCTGAGCACACTTTTTCCCAATAGAATTGACCTTGGCATTGGAAGAGCACCCGGCGGCGGCGCGCTTTCTAGTCATGCATTAGCCTACCCCGGGCAAGCAACATTTGGTGAATTATATTCACGACAAGCCCTTGATTTAAGATCGTTTCTATCTGGTCATAGTGAAGAAAATCACCCATTTAAAGATTTAATCACTTCGCCTTATCCAGAATACAACCCCGAACTTTGGATGCTTGGCAGCAGTGGTGGCAGTGCGACACTAGCGGGCGAGCTTGGATATTATTTATCCTTTGCACTATTCATTGCGCCAACGGGGGCAGAATATAATGTTGTCGAAGAATATCTTAATGCCTTTGAACGCGCAGGACATGAACACAATCCTAAAGTTATGATCGCCGTTGGTGGTTACTGTGCTGATACACAGGAAGAAGCAGAATTTATTGCATCATCCCAACTTTATAAAAAAACATTACAGCAAACACGCGGTCAAGATGTCCTATGGCTTGATCCAGAAATTATAAAAGATGACATAATTAATTTCTCACCCCGTGAAGAACGTTTCTATAATTTATTAAAACAAAGTTTTGTTATTGGTGACAAAACATATGTTGCTGAAAAAATGCACGATTTAAAAAAATATTGGAAAACCGATGAGTTTGCCGTCCTTGCTGTAACTCATGATATAGAAAGCCGTATTAAAAGTTATCAAGAATTCGCTGAAGCGATACTTTAAGCCGTTTTAGAGCTTTTTGAACTCGCTTTTGAAATCCATTCTCTAGCATCAGAAACAGAATTAAAAACATCCGCCATCACAATATCATTATCAAGACACCCTTTATAAACGAGGTATTTTCCTATGATATCAATTCTGTTAGAGACGATTGCAATTTTGGTCAGATTGCCAATTTCGCCAAAGGCAACATTATCCATTCTTGCACCCATTACGGCTTCAAGATGTTCCATATCAAATTTATCAACTTTTTGAAAATCCCATATTTGATAAACATTACTCATTCGGTTTTTATGTTCCCACGCTTCGGCACAGGCGAAACGAATATCCTGGAAATTAACATTACCGCTTAAGCTAAAATATAATCCAAGATCTTCTGAAATTATTTTATGAGGCATCAACTAAACTCTTAATAAAAGGACTAATCAAAATGATTCTAAAAGAGTTTAAATTGAGCACCTTTATTTTTTGAAAACTTTCCAAAAAGTTTAAATAAAATTTATTTAAAATTGTTATAATCATATCATTATATCTTGTGAATAAAATCTTCATTGACTTTATCCTGACAAATGAGTCCATAATGAGCCCAAAATGTGTTGATTTATAATAATTTTCAAAAAATGATTTTTAGGCTCTAAAGATGAAAATATATCTAGTCTTTATCATAAATTTAATAATTTCTTCTCTCTCATTCGCTCAATCTGAGGTCGTTATTAAAGTGGCCAATGTGATTGGTGATGCACCAAACGGACGTATGCCACTTCATACTGGTCTTCTGCAAAAACAAATCTCGGAAAAAATCTATAAGAATACTAAAGGTGAAATCAACTTTGAAATATTACCTGGAAAAAGACCGGACATTCCTGTCTTCATTATGCCTGATATGACGGCAAAAGGGGACGTTATACAGGCAACTATTGTACTATCTCTTTTCCTTACACGTGTACCAGAAATGCTTATACAATCTATTCCGTTTTTATTTGAAAGCGATGAACATTCCAGACGGTTTATGAATAGCGAAATTGATAACTGGCTATCTAAAAAAGTGGAAAAAGCATATAATGTGAAGGTCCTTGGAAGTTTTCATCACTCAAATGCGGCTAGCGTAAATTCCATCACTCCTATCTTAAAAGTAGAAGATTTCAATGGCAAAATTCTTAACGACTTTTCCGAAAGCTGGCAACCACTCTGGCAAAATATAAAACCCAAAGAAATCACCTATATCGGCTATAATGACGCTGTAAATGGTAAGTTAACAGAAGACGGCGTAAAGACAGAAGTCACAATCGGTATGCTACAAAATAACCATTCACAAAAGCTACATGAAAGATATAAACATCTGACCTTGATGCCCAATATGTATAATATTTATTATACTGTTTTGTCAACAATGACGTATGGAATAAATTATCGCCTTTTCAAAAAACGGGCATTAACCGCGCAATAGAAGAGGCACAAGATGCCTCAATTGCAATGCATGCAGATACAATGATGTGGGCTATTCAATTAAACCAATCCGAAGGTGTAAAAATTCATTTCTTATCAGCAGAAGAGCGCGAAAACTGGAAAAAAGAATTTAATCCCAAAATGGTTACATCGGTAATAAGTAAATCAGAGGATCCAGAAAAAACACGCGATATGATCCGCAAAACAAAAGAACTTATAAAAGATTTGGAGTGGCAATAAATGAAAATATTAACACTCATTCTTTCTATTAATATCTTAATATTACCATCTTATGCACAAGAGACAAAAACAATAACAATGGCAAATGTTTTTGGTGAAACTCCAGAAGGCCGAATGCCTACACACACCGCGCATTCAAGAATTATTTTCTAAAAAGGTAGCTGAATATACCGATGGTCAGATTAAATGGAATATTCTGCTGGGAAAACAAAAGGACGGTATTTCAATTTTCCGCTCAGCTACCCTAACCGCCGAAGGTGATAAGATACAAGCAACCAATGTCCCCGCCTTTTTCTTACCAAAAGTACCGGAAGTAATGATCCAATCAATACCATTTTTATTTGATGGTGTTGAACATTCAAGACGCTTCATGACATCTGAGCCTGCAAATTGGATATCGCAAAAAATAGAAACTGCATATAATGTAAAAGTCCTTGGTCATTTTTATAATGCCGCATTTATTAGTGTAAATGGCATATCCCCAATTCGACACCCTAGTGACTTCTCTGATAAAATTATCAATGGTTTTGATAAAACTTGGGACCCGTTATGGACAGATGTAAAGCCAAAAGAACGCCGCTTTATTGGCACACAAGAAGCATGGACCGGGGCTCTTGTAACACCACAATTAGATTTCGACATAAATATTGGAATGCTGCAGAACAATCACCGTCAAAGACTGCATGAACGTTTTAAACACACAACAATTGTCGAAAATTTTTATAATATTTATTATACGATGATGATAAATAAAGACACTTGGAATTCATTAACTTATTTTCAACGTGACGGAATAGAAAAAGCAGTGAAAGAAGCGCAAAACGCATCCATTGCCTATCAACTTGATACCACCCTTTGGGCTTTAGCGTTAAATCAATCAGAAAGCACTAACATTCACTTTCTGACTGATAACGAGCGAAAAGAATGGAAACAGGAATTTTATCCGAAAATGCTTGAAGCCATCGTTTCAAAAAGTGCTAACCCAACTGAAACCCGTCAAATGATAAAAAAGATAGAAGCCCTTGTCGATGATCTAAGATGGCAGTAATCTAATTTGATGAAATTAAAAAACTGCATAAATATAAATGATCTACGCGAAGCGGCTAAGACACGTGCCCACAAAATGGTATTTGATTATATCGACGGCGGCGCTGATGATGAAAAAACTCTTGCACGCAATTCATCAGCCTTTGATGATTATGAATTGTTATACCGTGTTCTTTCTGGGGTCGATAGCCCCGATCTTTCGACGACATTGTTAGGACAGAAAATGGACGTCCCGTTTATTTTATCCCCTTCAGCAGGCAATAGATTATTTCATACAGAAGGAGAATATGGTCCCGCTAAAGCCGCTGAAAAGATTGGAACCGTTTATTCTTTAGCGACCCTATCATCCGTTTCTATAGAAGATATAGGAACCGCTACAAATGGTCCCAAATGGTTTCAGCTTTATGTATGGAAAGACAGGGGGCTGGTCAAAGAAATGCTTGACCGCGCAAAAGCCGCCGGGTTTACAGCGATGTTCTTAACCGTCGACCTTCCCATCGCAGGAAACCGTGAACGGGATCCCAAAAACGGTTTCACGATACCTCCTAAAATCGGACCAAAGCAAATTTGGCATGCGTTAAATGCGCCGCACTGGACCATGGATTATCTCTTTTCACCTGCCATTCGCTATGCCAATCTTTCATCTGCCTCAACGGCCGCAACACTTAATGATTTTGTTGCCGCGCAGCTTGATGCCGGATTCAATTGGGATGATGCAGAATGGTTGCTAGGCGAATGGAATGGACCAACTATATTAAAAGGTGTTGTGCGCGCAGACGATGCCATCCGCGCAGAACGCGTTGGATTTAACGCAATCTCAATTTCAAATCACGGCGGTCGACAACTTGACACATCGCCCGCACCAATAAGCTGCCTCGAACCGATAAGAGAAGCCGTCTCTGATAAAACTGAACTCATTGTTGATGGTGGAATTCGCCGTGGCACTGATGTTCTTAAAGCCATCGCAATGGGGGCAAACGCCGTTAGTTTTGCAAGACCTTATCTTTATGGTCTTGCCGCCGGCGGAACCGAAGGCGCTATTAAATCCGTTGAAATCATCAGAGACGCCATTAAACGCGACATGATCCTACTAGGCGCACAAAAAATCACTGACATCGATCGATCATTTATAAAAAGTATTTAAAAGCAATAACTTGAAATACTTTCTTAACCTTCTACTCACGAAGTGATTTTGAGAAATAATCTCTAAATGGTTTCATTAAATACGTCATTGGGGAATGCTCACCCGTTTTTAAATATAAATCTACCGGCATACCAGGCACCAATATTTTCTGCCCCATCTAAATCAGCATTCAACATATTTTTAAAGGTTAAAGACTTTAATCGCTGTTTCTGATCTGATTAATTTGGATTGGTCCGCAGGAAGTTCAGCCGTATGTTTCATTGCACCCGGCGTATCAAAAACCTGATGCGGCCAATCGGTTCCAAACATGACACGATCAGGTCCAACAATAGACATTAAATAATGCATGGCGCGTGGATCGTAATTAATGCAGTCATAATAAATATGTTTCAGATAATCCGTTGGCTTATGTTTCATCACCCGTCGTTCAGCAAGTTCAACCTCATCACCTTTTTCAAAACGACCTACAAGATATGGAAGCGTACCGCCACCATGCGATGCAATGAGCTTCATATTAGGATATTTATCGAAAAATCCATCAAAGATCATACGTGTAAAGCAAAGCGTCGTATCAAACATAAATCCAACGGACCAACTTAAATCGTATGAACCCATATCCATATCAAGGGCACCTGGCGGGTCAGTCGGATGAACAAGAACAGGAAGTGCTTTGTCATCTATTGCCTGCCAAATTGGTGCAAAAAATGGATCGGTTAAACTGCGTCCTGCAATATTTGCAAGCACCATAACCCCGCTCGCACCAAGGGCTACGGTCCGTTCTAATTCTTCTACGGCTTTTTCCGGGTATTCCCAAGGAAGTGACGTGTACCATCGAATACGGTCAGGATATTTATTCTGCGCTTCAACCATACTGTCATTTGAGGCAACTGCAGCAGCACAGCTAATCTCTTCGCCGCCCCAATATACATTCGGGCAAGTGAGGGAAACAATTGAAACATCAATACCCGTTGCATCCATTTGTTTAATGCGCAAATCATAGTCAAAATGACCAGGTTGTGGAAACGCAACGGGCGTATCTTTCTTAAATATTTCTTCCTTACCGTCTGGACGTACTTGAATATTATATTCGCCGCCTTGTTTTCTTAATATCTCATACCAATCACGGGTATAAGCATGTGTATGAACATCGATGACCGTCATATTATTACTCTTCTTTTATAAATTAAAAATTCGTTCTGCGTTATCACCACGGACTTTATGTTTGACGTCCTCAGGTAAATTATTGACACGAACAAGGCACCCTTCCATGTCACCCAAATTAAATGGATAATCAGATCCATATAAAACATGATCAGGCGTAGCCACAGTTACACATAACTCAAGCGCTTCTTGCGCATAGGTTACACTGTCATAATATATATGCTTTAAATATTCACTTGGATGCTTACTGATTTTAACTTTCGCGCGTTCTGTCGTATCCCAAACACGATCAAACCGCCCCGCTAAATATGGAAGTGTCGCGCCCGCATGTGACGCAATTATTTTTAAATTTTGATAACGATCAAAGAAACCATCAACGATCATTTTTGAAATGGCCAAAGTCGTATCAATCATAAAACCGGTTGATGCAATTAACGCATAACGATCTAATTCCATAAGTTCAGTACCAATGGGATATGTAGGATGTACTAAAACCG
>NZ_CBFIEP010000186.1:0-4480 GCF_965661635.1 Pseudemcibacter sp.
TTTCCCGTTAAGCGTCCATGAGCTTCCGCCATAAAGGCAACGCTTCCTTCTTGACGACAAATGATAAGATCAAAATCATCTTTGGCATCATAAAGCGCATCCAAAACACCAAGGTAGCTTTCGCCGGGCACGGAATAACCAACTTCAGCGCCTAGATTAAGAAGACAATCCACAAGAAGTTGGCCGCCAGTACGTGTTTTTAAATCAGTATTCATTTGTTTTTCTCTTTTAATTCAAGCGCGACCAGTTGGTAAAGGGGACCAGTCCTGCATTTCGCAGATTAGTTTAAGCATTCTTTGTATTTCTTGGTTTCTAAGGGTTGCTTGATTGTCATCTTCCCACAGATTGTTAATTTCATGTGGATCGTTTTTTAAATCATAAAGTTCGTAAAAATCAGCGGGCTGTGTCATGCTTAACCTGTATCTATCCGTGACCATTGTTCTGACACGTTGAGGTTCTTTAAAACCCAGATAAATAACTTCTCTATCGTCCTCAATTAGGACGGCTTTTCTATGATGATCTATTTTATTGTTCATCATATCCAGCATACTTTTACCCTGAATGCCGTAGTAAGGTTTTGTTTGGCTGCGTTCTAAGATGGTTGGGGCTATATCAATAGCGGAACATAATTCTGAAGTACGGCTTAATGTGTTTTGAACAGGATCACACCATATAAACGGTATTCTGATAAGCCCTTGATAATGAAGTGGCCCTTTAAGCATAATACCATGGTTGGCCATATATTCACCGTGATCAGATGAAAAAATAATCACTGTATTATTAAGTAGGCCCTGCTCTTCCAGTGACGCCATAATTTTACCGACCCAGTCATCAATCATGGTAACCATGCCGTAAGTCAGGGCGATGGCTTCGCGGGCTTCTTTTTCGTTAACGGCAAACGGTAATGTGCTTTCGCGGCCCGAGGTTCCTTGTTCAAAATCATTTCGCATATGATCAAGGACGGGTGAAGACCCCTTATTGAAACTTTCTGGTAAGTTCATATCGTCGGGATCATACATATCCCAATATTTACCGGGCGGTGCAAAGGGGTGATGAGGGTCAGGGAATGAACAATGTAAGAAAAACGGATTTTCAGATGCATTTTCTTGATGCTCTTCTATCCAATCAATCGTTTTACGGCCAATATAGGACGTTGAATAATGCTCTTCATCAATGGCCGTGCGCCACGATTGCGGCGACGATATATTACCCTTATCAAGGCCGTTTTTTGCACCTTTTAAATCATTTTCATTTGAAACTTCTTCATTTAACCAACGTTCATAATTTGCGCCGACATTATCACTATGTAACGTACATAAATCCACATGATCAAAGCCGTAATAGGGCGTCTTTACCTCATGATCCGGTGACGCACGCCAAATAACGGAGTTTTCATTTTCATAATCTGCGCCCGTTAATTTACTTGTTGTTGGTTGATCAGGATATCCGTCTTCATCTGTTTTACATTTCTCGGCTTCTGGTGGTGTATAAGCGCGTTCCATGCCTGTCATATTCTGAAGGTGACATTTGCCAATAAGTGCAGTGTCATAGCCATCATCAAGTAACGATCCAACAAAAGTACGTGCTTCAAGCGGTAAAGGCGTGCCATTGGTGCGGGCGCCATTCACGGACGGCATTCGTCCCGTCATAATCGCCGAGCGGGACGGCATACAAAAAGGATTAGCCACATAAAGTTGATCAAGAGTTGTACCGCGTTTAGCAAGCGCATCAATATTGGGCGTTTTAATTTTATCATTACCGTAACAACCAAAAAAATCAGAACGCGCCTGATCAACCATAATGTATAGAAAGTTTACTTTTTTGTTCATTGCTGGCTCCGCTTATGCCTCGTGAATAAGTTTTAAATTCATGAATGCCTGTAATCCAACTGTGCCGCCTTCGTAGCCATAACCACTTTCTTTGACGCCGCCAAAGGGCACGTTTTCAAGAATAGGGGTGGTAATGTTAATGCTCACTAAGCCAGCCTCAAGGCGCGGTTTAATGTATTCAATGGTTTCAGCGTTGTTTGTAAATAAATATGATGCAAGGCCGTATGGCACATCATTGGCGCGATCAATAACGTCGTCAACATCATTGAAAGTTGAAAGCACAGCAACGGGGCCAAATATTTCAGTTGTCATAAGGTCGGCGGATTTGGGGGCGTTACTTAGAATTGTCGGCTCAAAGAAATATCCCGCTTGATCCATGGGCTTTCCACCGAGTAAACAATTTGCCCCTTTACCAATGGCATCATTAACCAGTTCTTCGACTGCACCAACTCTTCTTTCATGAGCAAGTGGTCCGATATTCGTATCGCTGTCTAGTCCGTTACCAACTTTTAAATTTTCTGTATGTTTGACGAATAATTCCATGAATTTTTCTGCGATATTTTCGTGAATGAAAAAGCGACTTGGTGAAACGCATACTTGGCCCGCATTACGGTATTTGAATATTGCTAAATTTTGAGCAACCGCATTAACATCAACATCGTCAAAAATTATAACCGGCGCGTGACCACCAAGTTCAAGCACGCAAGGTGTTAAGTTTTGGGCGCATTGACCAGCCAACAATTTTCCGACAGCCGTAGATCCAGTCAAACTGACCTTTTTAATTGATTTGTCACGGATAAGCCGTTCTGAAATCATAGCAGGATCACCAAATACCATATTAAGAACACCTGCGGGAAGTCCCGCTTCATCGAGCGCCTTGGCGAGCGCAATAGCCGTTGCGGGCGCTTCTTCAGCGGGTTTGATGATGATGCAGCATCCTGCAGCAATCGCGCTGGAAATTTTCCGCGCTGTAAGCATTGCTGGAAAATTCCACGGCGAAAAACCTGCGACAACGCCGATAGGTTCAAACATGGTTTTTTGGCTATAATTATCTGGGCTATCAGGATAGGTGATGTTTTTGATATTCAATGCTTCTTTGGAAGCCCAGCGAAAAGCATTCACCGCCGCATGAACTTCACCCGTTGCTTCACCAATAGGTTTTCCCTGCTCAATCGTTAGGTTCGATGCAATATCATTGATCTGACCAGATAATATCTCTGCGGCTTTGTGTAATATCTCTGACCGAATTTGAGCAGATGTTGTAGACCATTTTTTAAATGCTTCGTTTGCACCATTAATAGCTACATCTAAATTTTCTTTGGTCGCCATATAGACATGAGAAATTATTTCCTCAGTGGCTGGATTAATCACTGGGCAAGTGTTGTTGATGGTGCCACCAACCCATTCTCCATTAATATATAACTGTAAGATGTTGGTCATAATATTTCTTTATAGTGTATAGATTTAATATAAAACAATTAATGGAATTTGAGTGTAAATCAAGAAAAAAGTGAATTTATGAATTGTAATATGACTATTTACGATTGCGATTCAAATTATAATTACAGGCAATTATTAATTATTGCATAATTGTTTTACTTATAATAAAATAAATTCAATCTATTTTATATATATGGAGTGTCGATGTCTTTTATTTCCCCCAAAGGAACCGTTGATAATATTGTTGGGTATCAACCCGGCGCAATGAAACTATCCACGGCTAAAAAAATGCACCGTTTATCGTTTAATGAATCGCGCATTGGGCCAAGTCCAAAGGCATTGTCTGCGGCAGTTGATATCATGCAAAATTGTTACCTTTATCCGCTACCAGGTAATCCTGAAATTAGAGAAGCGATTGCGGAAAGGTATTCTGTGGATGCGGACAGAATATTTTGCGGATCAGGGTCAGAAGATATTTTAAGACTGATTGCCTGTGGTTACGCCGATGCTGGCGATGATATTGTTTATACGGAACATGGCATGGTCATTTATCCAACGGCCGCGAGCTGTGTCGGGGCAAATGCGATCATCGCACCGGAAAAAGATCTTTTCGTTGATGTAGATAGCGTCCTTGAAACCGTTACGGAAAATACCAAGGTTGTTTATGTGGCTAATCCGGGAAATCCAACGGGCACATATATTCCTAAATCTGAAATGGCGCGTCTTCGTGAAAATTTGAATGATGATATCCTACTCGTTGTTGATGCAGCCTACGCGGAATTTGTTGACGCAGATGATTATTCGCCGGGATGGGAGTTGGTGGATAACGGTAAAGACAATGTCATTATGACCCGAACCATGTCAAAGATGTATGCGCTCGCGGGCCTTCGCTTAGGCTGGTCCTATGCGCCTGCGTCCGTAAATGCGGTTCTTAATAAAGTAAGAGCCGGTTTTAATGTAAACGCGGCCGCCATTGCAGCGGGTATTGAAGCCATTAAAGATATCGAACATGAAAAAAAGGCAAAAGCTTACAATGATAAAATGAAAGCATGGTTCGAAGCGGAGCTGTTAGCTTTAGGGTTAGAGGTAGCGCCGAGTGTTTGTAATTTCTCTCTTGTTCGCTTCCCTGATGGGGCAGAGCAATGCAAAGCCGTCAATCAAGTACTTAGTGAAAACGGTATTTCAGTTAAGCCATGCGGCGGCGCATACCT
>NZ_CBFIEP010000187.1:0-5224 GCF_965661635.1 Pseudemcibacter sp.
TGTATTATTGTTAAGCCGGTTCCAAGCACAAAAAGCGCAATTAAAAATAAAATATAATTCGCGCTTAAGGCTGCGGGTATGAACAAAAGTGCACCACTAGACATAATTGCCAACCCAATGGCCATCCCATTACGGTAGCCCGTTTTATTTAAAATCGCTGCCATTGGCAATGCCATCACAGTATAAGAAATATAAAAAGCAAAAGTTACAAAAAGAGCTTGAAAATCACTTAAATCACATATGATCCGTAAAAAGGGAATAAGCGATCCATTAAGCCAGGTCACAAAACCAAAAATAAAAAACAAAAGCCCTATAATGATCATTGGAACGATAGAATTATTGCTATTTTGTTCAGGCACATTCGATACATTCATAAATTTAATCCCTCATCTTGAAATTGTCATTTTGATATACAATCTCGCCATTAATCACCGTCATAATAACTTCACCCTCACTTCCTAAAATACAA
This sequence comes from Pseudemcibacter sp., assembly GCF_965661635.1. Lineage (NCBI taxonomy): Bacteria > Pseudomonadati > Pseudomonadota > Alphaproteobacteria > Emcibacterales > Emcibacteraceae > Pseudemcibacter > Pseudemcibacter sp. The sequence goes on from NZ_CBFIEP010000187.1 coordinate 470, forward strand.
AGGTCCGCATCCTTTTCTTCTTTAATACTGCCCTTCGTTTTTTCTAACTTAAGAAATTTGGCGGGAGAAAGGCTAGCCATATGAACGGCATCTCGAAATTCTATCCCAGCAAGATTTGACATATTATGTACCGCTTTTTCTAATGTTAATGTACTTCCGGCAAGGGAGCCCTCATTCGTTCTCGCTATCCCATTTTCTACTTTTACGTCTAATTCGCCTAAACGATAGGTACCATCAGGCATTCCGCCAGCATTAATACAATCGCTTATGAGGTTGATATCTTCAACAGGTTTCACCTTATAAATCAAATCCAAAATTGCCGGATGTAAATGAACGCCATCTGCAATTACTTCAACGCAACAATCCTTTGTTAATACCGCACCCGTACAGCCTGGCTCACGATGATGAATTCCACGCATGCCATTAAAAACATGTACACCCCCGCTGGCACCTGCATCAATCACATCTATGGTTTCCTGATAAGTGGCATTTGTATGCCCCACCATCACTTGTACATTCTGCGCCGTAATGTGCTTAGTCACTTTGACAGAATTTTCAATTTCTGGCGCTAAGGCAATGACCTTTAAAGCTCCTTTGGTGGCTTCAATCATTGCATCAACTCTCTCAACTGTAAGATCTAGAAAAAACTGATCGTCGTGAGCACCTTTATGGTCTTTGGTAAAAAATAATCCCTCACTATATCCACCTAATACCGCAGCGCCACTCATTTTGGTCTGTGCTGCAACACCTATTGCATTAAAAGCTTGCAGGGTTTTTTCCCATGTACTGGTCACCGTCGTCGCAAGAAACCCTGTAACGCCGTGTTGGGCAAGTGACATCGAAATCTTATCCAATGAATTTATAGTGCCGTCCATAACATCGCAGCCATCACGCCCATGAATGTGCAAATCAATTAATCCTGGAATGACAATAGCATCTTTATAATGAATTGATCTAATACCCTGGTTAGGGTTTTTTGTAATTTTTTTTATTTTCCCATTTTCAATAAGTACCGCATGATCTTCATAATTCTCTCTTTCCCCAATAATGAGTTTGCTGCAAATATAATAAGGATCATGCATTAGTCTTTCCCCATTGCTAATAACGCTGCACCGCGGGCACCACTAGCATCACCAAATTTTGCTTTATAAATTGGTGGGGCGCTAAACCCTTTGAACAAATGACTATTAATATTCACTGCTAATCCTTCAACGATTTCATCGATAAGCGATATACCCCCGCCAAGTATAATAGCATGAGGGTCATAATTAAGAATAATATTTGAAAAACACGAGCCAAGAATGTCCATATAACAGTCAAAGACCTTAAGAGCTTCTTTTGATTGAGTTCGCCATTCTTTCACAATATCTGGCACCTTAGAATTTTTACCCGTTATATGAGAATAAATAAATTCTATTCCTGGCCCTGAAACATAACCTTCATAACAATTTGGTAATCCACAACCACATTGACGAAGAGGCAGATCATATTTTTCTTTCAAATCTGCTGGAAGTTGAAGGTGACCGTATTCTCCCGCAATCTTTTGCCTTCCTAGTATTATTTCATTATTAACCACATACCCGCCTGCGGCCCCCGTTCCGATTATTGCGCAGTAAACACTCTTATAAGCATACCCTGCGCCGCCATTTGCTTCAGAAAGTGCAAAGCAACGGCAATCATTTTCACATAGCACTTTACGGTGAATGCGATCTTCTAAATCTTTTGCTACATTTTGACCATTCGCAATGGATATATTAGCACTTAATGATAATCCATTTTGATCACTTAAGCCCGGCATTCCAATCCCTACTTTGCCTTTTAACTTAAATTTTCCATCAGCTTCAAATATCATGTCACTTATCGCACTAATGAATTCCTGGTAACAATCCGTTGGCGTATTAATACGCCAATTATCCTTTTGCTGCATATTTTCATCAAAAACCGTGATCTCGATTTTAGTCCCGCCAATATCAATACCGTAAATCATTTTATTTACCGCCATGTGGATAGATTTTTACGCCCTGTACAACTCTATTCGCTTCACCCGTTGGGCATGGATTATCAGGCGTAACGTCAAGCGCTAAAGATTTATAAAAAGCAAAAATCTGGCAATATAAAATATACGGAAAAGCCACCCATATATCATCCAGAGCATTTTCTCTAACTCCCAGTTCTTCAAATAGATTAACAATATTTTTTGCTATATTGTCGTCTTTAATTTCCTTCAAAAGGTCACGATCATATTTTTGTGTATATTCATTATTACTACCCAGTAGAACCACCAATGTATTTTTATCAACAACGAGCTTTGGCCCATGTCTAAAACCTAAAGGGCTTTCAAAATAACAATCTAACTTTCCATTGCTAAGTTCAAGAATTTTTAATGATGCTTCTCGTGCGATACCCAATAGGCCGCCTGCACCTAAACATACAACACGACTAAATGGTTTTTGACTTAATATTTCAACTTTTCTTAAAAAGTCAGTATTAAGAATTGATCTAGAAATATTAATGGTTTCATCGAGTTTTTGGTTTAATGACTTAAAAACTAAAGCGGTCGCAAGCATCATTGAAGAAAAGCTACTGGTCATGGCAAAGCTTTTATCGTTTGTTTCTTCCGGCATCATCAGCACATATTTTGCATTATTCGCATTATCGACTTTCGCCAATGCACCATCTTTATTACAGGTAATGATTAAATGATATGCGTTCTCTACCAACTGATCACATAATTGACACGCTGCTACACTCTCGGGACTATTCCCTGATCTTGCATAGGAAATAACTAATGTGGGCTTTACTTTAATGAGATATTGTTCCGGTGCTGAAACAATATCAGTAGTGCTTATTGCTTCAACTGGTCTTGAAAGTGCTTTTGAGAGAAAAGGGGCCAACGTCTCCCCGACATAGGCTGAGGTGCCCGCGCCCGTTAATATTATTCTACCACAAGGATCCGATAGCGCAGATTTTAACCAATCATCGAGTCCTGCGTGATTTTTAATTATACCATCTGCGACTTTTTGCCAAACATCGGGCTGCTGCTCAATTTCTCGTGCCGTCCAATATGCTGACTGGCTCCGCAAGGTATTTTCTTCGAAACCAAGTATTTTAGTCATTTTAATGCTTCCTATAGCACGCTGAAGAATAATGTTTCAGTACAGTCTTAATTTTTGCTTTTATTAATTCTTTCGGCTTATTTTTTAATTTTCCTTCTAAAACCGCCATATTTTGTTCTGGCATATATTGGCTTAATAGCGGTAAAGGAATAGGGCGATCTGATAAGTTATCAATTAATGACCTTACGGCTTCCTCGACCTTTTTGTTGGGCCAATAATATCGAATACGATCACTATAGCTAAAATGTCTTAGGAGTTTTTCTTCCTCTTTTGAGCCAGAATAAAATTTTTGCCAATTTTTTGGCGATACCATCATTTCTCGTTCACAAGTTTCATATAGATTTGATTGATCATCCTGATTTACTAGATATTTTTCAATTTGATGAAGCGCATAAAGTGCTTCTCTCATAGCATACGTGAGTTGGGGCCCTACTTTAAGAATAGCAAAATGGTCTTCTACTAAGCGCTTATAGTTTTCTGGTAATTGATAATCTGTAGAATGTGCTTCAAAAACAATATTATCTTCAGAAGAGATCACTCCTTTCAGTTTCGCCGCCTTATCAGGTTGGTATTGTACGATTGAAGTGTGACTAAATTCAACACCAGGCTGCACTACAATGCCAATAACGCGAGACCATGCCTCATTTAATTCCTGATTTTTAAATGCAATTTTATGCACATTTAATGTTCTAAGGGCATGTTCTGGGCTCGTCACTTCCAGCTCAGTAAGTTCTTCATTGGTGCCGCCGGGTGGCGGTACTTCTGTTCCTATAACATATAAAATATCACTTTCACCAAACCTTTTAAGTGCCTCCTCTTCGGCAATTTTACAAAGTCTCGCAGCCCGCATTGCTATGATTTCATCGCTTAAGGGAGAATTATCATCTGCACATTCCATGCTACAATCAAGATGAATTTTTTTAAAACCTGCGGCAACATATTCTTTTATAAGATCATCTGCTTTATCCATTGCATCCGAAGAGTTTTCTCCACACCAACACACTGGACCTAAATGATCTCCGCCTAAAATTATATGTTCAAGTGGGAAAGCCACTTTCAAAGCTATCTCGCATACAAAATCATAAAACCCTTCTGCTCGCATACCGGTATAACCACCAAATTGATTAACTTGATTTGCCGTTGCCTCAATTAATAAAGGTGTTTTTTCTTCTTTTGCATGTTCCATCGCCGCCTCTATAACAAGTGGATGTGCTGAACAAACAGAATAAATACCCTTCGATTTTCCTTGCCTATTTTCTTCAATTATTTTTTTTAAATATTTCAACTCTGCCTCTAATACTTATGCAATGATCAGATCTATCGCTGATCGTTCAATTTTTTGCGCAATTTTGTCAGATATACCCGTATCTGTTACCAATACATCAATGTCTTCAGTATCTACTATTTTATAAAGTCCTGAATATTCAAACTTTGAAGAATCTGTTGCGACGATCACTTGATCTGCACTCTCACACATAACTCTATTTAGACTTGCTTCCTGCTCAAAATGTGTTGTTATACCGATATTAATATTGAAACCGTCAACTCCAAGGATAACCTTACTGAAACGATAAAGCCTCAATTGTTGTTCAGCCATCGCACCGTAAAACGAACCCGTTTTTTGCCTTAACTTACCGCC
>NZ_CBFIEP010000188.1:0-3975 GCF_965661635.1 Pseudemcibacter sp.
ATTATATTCTGCCATACCATCAACATCACCATAAAACCACATGTTGTTCTCAGGATCATTTTCCGGACCATACCATAGTTTTTTCCATGGCTTCCTAAGAAGACCCTCCACCGTCATGTTACCAGGGTCTAAAGTATCAGGACGATCACTTTGGTTTTTTATGGGTTCAGGAACCCACCCGCGATTAACGATAACGCTCGTACCATTATTTAGAATTAAAGGCGTATAAAGATCATACCCCGGTTCCCCATTAGGCCCCACACTGTACATAGTCATTTCATGATCATGATCAAATATACCGTTAACAGTTACATGCAGATATTCCAGATCATCTAAATTATCAACATTCGTAGGTAATGATACTGGCACGCTTGTTGCCCGCTGTTTAATTTTTTCGATAAGGTCCAATTTCCAATCAAGTCTTTCAACTTGCCAATTACCAAGCAAAAGCAAACAAACCAACAAAGGGATTGTCATAAGAGTTGGCCAGAGCCGAGGTTTAAATGAATATGAGTTCATTATTATTTATCCAACTTGCCTTCTGTTACTCTAAAACCATTTGGGAAAGAAACACCCCAGCCCCGCTTTCATTGGCGAGACTGGGGTGTCTAAATTTAAATTATTAGTCAAATGACTTAGCCCTTAATTCCTACATAAATGCAGAAGAAAAGAACTAGCCATACGACGTCAACAAAATGCCAGTACCAAGCCGCCGCTTCAAAACCGAAATGGTGATCTGGTTTAAAGTGGCCTTTAATGCCACGGAATAAACAGACAAGTAAAAAGACTGTTCCGATCAATACATGGAAACCATGGAAACCTGTCGCCATATAAAATGTCGAGCTGTAAATTCCATCGGCAAAACCGAATGTCGCATGCATATATTCATAAGCCTGAATACATGTGAAGAAAGCACCAAGAAGCACAGTAAAGAGTAACATTTGAATGAACATCTTGCGATCACCTTCAACAAGTGAATGGTGAGCCCATGTTACAGTACAGCCCGATAGTAGCAGTACGAGTGTATTCACAAGCGGTAAATGCCATGGGTCAAGCGTTTCAACACCTTCTGGTGGCCATACAAAATTGATGGCTTCCGCAGGGAAAACGCTAGCATTAAAGAAAGCCCAGAACCATGCAACGAAGAACATTACTTCGGAAATAATAAATAGGAACATGCCATAACGTAGACCTAATTGTACGATCGGTGTATGATGACCTTCGTGTTCGCCTTCTTTAATAACATCACCCCACCAGCTATAAGCACCGAAGAGTGTAGCAATAACACCAACTGCAAATAACCATGGGCTATCAAAATGCATATAAAGAACAGCACCAAAGAACAATAAAAATGCTGCAAACGAGCAGAATATTGGCCACGGGCTTGGATCTACCAAGTGGTAATTATGATTTGGAGCATGTGAATCTGACATATGTGATTCCTTACTTTTCTAGTTTAATTATTCAAATTGTTTATTGTAATCGTCTACTGGGAAAAAAGTATAAGACAGCGTTAATTCCTTAATTTCATCCACATCTTCATCTTCGTCAAATTCTGGATCAATATAAAAACTAACAGCCATGTCCACTTCTTCACCAGGCTGTAATGTTTGTTCTGTAAAACAGAAACATTCAATCTTGTTAAAGTAATAAGCCGTTTTAAAAGGTGTCACATTAAATGTAGCAACGCCCGTTACCGGTTTATCACTTTCATTAACTGCTTTATAAAAGATTAGCGCTTCTTCACCAACTTTCACTTTTACCCGTCTTTGCACAGGTTTAAACTTCCAAGGAAGTTGACCGTTAATATCTGAATTAAAAAGAACTGTTACCTCACGGTCTAATATAACGTCAGGCGCATAATCTGCAGTATTGGTCGTTCCGCCAATCCCCGTCACCTGACAGAACATTTGATATAACGGCACAGATGCCGCTACTAAAACTGCCATGCTAAAGACTATACCTAAGGTTAGGAAAAGCGTTTTTGTGTGTACATTATTTGGTTGAGTAGTATTACCCATTTATATGACCCCCAACTTTACAAGCGTGACCATGAAAAATAAAAACACAAGACCACCCAAGATCGCGGCAAGTGTGAAATTGCGGCCTTTTCGCTTTTTATGTTCTTCATGAAATGGCATTTATAAAACTCTCCCGATTAGATTTTCTATCCCTAATACTGCAAATAATGCAAAGAGGTAAAAAATCGAAAAGAAGAATACTTTTTTGGCACTCGCGCTATCTTCATCAACGGATTTTTTATCAGTGAGAAGCGCATAGGAAAGCCAAATGAACATACCGCCAAGAAGAGCGGCCGTAGCCCCATAAATAAGACCGGCAAAGCCAAAATACCAAGGAAGCAATGTGACCGGCACCATCGCAAGAGTATAAAGCATAATGTGATTTTTAGTTGCTTTTTCACCGCTTACAACAGGCAGCATTGGGATGCCCGCATTTGCATAATCTTTACAGGCATAAAGTGAAAGAGCCCAAAAATGAGGCGGTGTCCACATAAAGATAATTGCAAATAAAGTAACACTTGCGAGGCTTACATCACCCGTAACAGCAGCCCAAGCCACCATTGGAGGAAACGCGCCAGAAGCACCACCAATCACAATATTTTGTGCCGTGCGTCTTTTAAGCCACATTGTGTATACAACAACATAAAAAAGAATAGTAACCGTCAGCAAAACGGCAGCCACTGCATTTACAAGCAAACCCATCGTAAGCACAGAGGCAACAGAAAGGCCAACCCCAAAATGTAATGCTGATTCAGGGTCAATCTTACCCGATGGAATAGGACGTCCCGCCGTACGTTTCATTTTTGCATCAAGATCCGCTTCGTACCACATATTTAGGCAACCAGACGCACCAGCAGCAACCGCAATACAAAGTATAGCTGTGAAACCGATAATCGGATGAATTTCACCGGGCGCAACGAGCAAACCTATAAAGGCCGTAAAAATAACCAATGACACCACCCGAGGTTTAAGCAGGCAAAAATAATCACCTGCCGTTGGCAGATAATAATCATTTAGTTCCTGATTTTCTGATGTAATGTCCATGTTACTTTAAATCTTTGATTAAATTGAAAGCTGCCGAGCCTGAAAAAGACCCGGCCGCCATTTGAATTATTTGATTCGTGGCAATTCATTGAATTGGTGAAACGGAGGTGGAGAAGATAACGTCCACTCAAGTGTCGTTGCCGCCTCACCCCATTGGTTGTTAACAACACGTACTTTAGAACGCATAGTCATCCATACACCAATAAAGAAGAATATAAGACCAACAGCCATCACACCGTAACCAACAGATGACCAGAAATTCCACTGGGCATATGCATCTGGATAATCAGGAATACGACGTGGCATACCTGCAAGCCCTAAGAAATGTTGCGGGAAGAAAATCAAATTAACACCCGCAAATGTAAACCAGAAATGTAGTTTGGAAATAAGCTGCGGGTATGGTTTACCACTCATTTTGCCAATCCAGTAATACCAACCGGCATAAATTGAGAAAAGCGAACCCATTGACATTGTATAATGGAAATGAGCTACAACGTAGTAAGTATCATGCATTGATGTATCAACACCAGCATTCGCTAGTACAACACCCGTAACACCCCCAATAGTGAAAAGGAAAATCATACCAATCGCAAATAACATTGGTGTTTCAAAACGGATTGAACCACCCCACATTGTACCTAACCATGAGAAAATCTTAATCCCTGTTGGTACCGCAATAACCATTGTCGCTACCGTAAAGTATGCTTTCGTATCAACATCCATGCCGACAGTGAACATGTGATGAGCCCATACGATAAAGCCTACAACGCCAATCGCGACCATCGCATATGCCATTCCGAGATATCCGAAAATCGGCTTATTTGAGAAAGTTGAAACAATATGACTAATAAGACCAAAACCAGGAAGAATAAGAATATACACTTCAGGATGACCAAAGAACCAGAACAAA
>NZ_CBFIEP010000189.1:0-4665 GCF_965661635.1 Pseudemcibacter sp.
GCAAAAAAGTGTTTTGTGCTGTCTTTAAACGCATAGCAACGTTGCTGTCGTGGATATCGTTCATCTGCTAACTTCTGATCAACCCGGTCACCAAATTTCATTTCCCATGGATCTTTATTCTCACCGATATAGTCTTCACCATGTTCAACATATCTTCCGCGTTCTATGACTAAGGTTTTAAGCCCTTTTTCACAGAGTTCTTTCGCAGCCCATCCACCGGATATACCCGAGCCAACAACAATTGCATCAAAATCTTGCATTTATTTACTTTCTATGTCGCCCATGTTTTGCCAACTTCTTCAAATGGAACACAGCCTTGGTATGGTCCAGGGTATTGTTCATATCGCAATTCTTCTTCTGCGCCGATTTGCGATGTAAAATATCCCACGAGTGTTAATTCTTTAAATTCTTGGAAAAATGTTTTTTCGCCTTCTTCATTATCCATTTTAGTCATAATAGTATGACGTTCTTGCGCGGAACCTGTCATGAAATGACTATCGACGGCATTTAACCCCTTGATGAAATTGGAACGTTCATCATCATAATACCAATCACCAACAATAGCATGAATGTAATGATGTACTTTTGCGGCGATAGCGCCCGGTGTATCTGTATCAGGGATGATCATATCCGCCATTTTGGCAACCAATTTCAGTTGTTGATCCGAAAAGACTGGATTATCAACATCAATTCTTTCTTGCGCAAGAGCACCGGACATCACACCTGATATAACTGATGCTGAAAGAGCGCCTCCCGTCATCATCGCGACATTCTTAAGAAGTTTTCTTCTATTCAATTCCGACATCATTTAATTCCAATCAATTTCTTATTTAAATCTTCATCTGATCCACCGCCGGCAAAATCATCAAAACTATATTCACTAGGGCGAATAATGTGTTCGTTTACAAACTCAGCACCTTCACGTGCGCCATCCTCTGGATGTTTCATGCAACATTCCCATTCCACGACAGCCCATCCATCAAAATCATGCTGTGTTAAAGCACTAAAAATTGCTTTGAAATCGACTTGGCCATCACCAAGTGAACGGAAACGTCCCGGACGATCAATCCAATCTTGATAACCACCATAAACGCCACTGCGTCCATCGCAATTGAGTTCAGCATCTTTGACATGGAACATTTTAATTCGTTCATGATAAATATGAATAAAGTCCACATAATCCATTCCCTGTAATATAAGATGGCTCGGATCATATAGAATATTGGCGCGCGGATGATTGTCGACGGCCTTAAGGAACCGCTCGAAACTCGCACCATCGTGCAAATCTTCCCCGGGATGTATTTCATAACAGACATCACAGCCCACTTCATCAAAAGCATCAAGTATTGGCCTCCAGCGACGCGCCAGCTCTTTAAACCCCTCTTCCACAAGTCCTGCGGGGCGCTGTGGCCATGGATATACTGTGTGCCATAAAAGTGCGCCCGGAAATGTCACATGAGCGGTAAGACCCATATAGCCGCTTGCTTTTGCCGCCATCATCAATTGTTCCGTCGCCCATTTTTCTTTGGCTTCGTAGCTATCATGTGCTTTTTCAGGGGCAAACCCATTAAAAAGCGTATCATAGGCAGGATGACAAGCCACGAGCTGTCCTTGCAAATGAGTAGATAACTCCGTTACCTCAACACCATATTTTGCACATGTTGCAATAACCTCGTCACAATATGATTTGCTTGAAGCTGCTTTTTCCAAGTCAAAAATTCGTCCATCCCAAGTGGGAATTTGAACACCTTTGTACCCAATAGATGCGGCCCATTCGACGATTGTTTCCAGTGAATTAAATGGTGCTTCATCACCTGCGAATTGTGCTAGAAATAATGCAGGGCCTTTAATTTGTTTCATCTATTCACTCCTAATCTTCTATTTTTGTCCATTTTACATCTGAAGCTGAATTACCAACCACCGCTTCGATAAATGCCATGCCGCGAACGCCTTCATCGATACCTATTAAATCTGATCCACGGTAATGACCATCATAGGCACGTATTGCTTCTGCAAAACCTGTATAAAGATTGGCAAATGCCTCCAAATACCCCTCAGGATGTCCCGATGGCACTCGACATGCGGCGTATGCTTCCGCATAAAGGTTTGTTTTATCAACACCTGCCGTATAAGTAATCATTGCGGATCCATGCGGTTTATGCAGCAATTCATATGGCTTCATCTGATGCCATTCTAATCCGCCCCTTTCACCATATATCTTTATTTTAAGGGAATTTTCCTCACCAGCACATATTTGACTGGCCGTTAACGTCCCTGACGCACCATTGCTCATTCTAAAAAGCACCGAACCATCATCATCAAGTTTTCGGCCATCCACATATATATTTATATCGGCACAGACGTCTGTCATTAGTGAACCTGAAATATATTCGGCTAAGTTATGGGCATGGGTACCTATATCGCCCATTGATCCTGCTATTCCAGAACGTGAAGGATCTGTTCGCCATCCGGCTTGCTTGTTATCTTCATTGCCTTCTTCAAATTGCGAAAGCCATCCTTGCGGATATTCAACTAAAATTTTTCTAATCTCGCCTAACTTGCCATCTTTAACCATCGCTCTGGCTTGTTTCACCATAGGGTAACCAAGATAAGTATGCGTCAGCCCATAAAGTAATCCAGTTTCACCTATGATTTCTTTTAGTTTTTTTGCTTCATCTAAATTTAAGGTCGCGGGCTTATCGCTCATTACATGAAACCCCGCTTTAAGGGCGGCTTCAGCAGGCGGAAAATGCAAATGATTTGGCGTAACAATGGATACAAAATCCATACGTTCCCCCTCTGGAAGCAAGGCTTCCTTTTCCATCATTTGATAGAAATCATCATAGACACGAGAAGGGTCTAAAAAAAGGTCGGCACCAGCTTGCCTTGATTTTTCAGCACTACTACTAAAGGCACCACAAACAAGTTCTATTTGATTATCGAGCCGTGCAGCCATTCGGTGCACTTCGCCGATAAAAGCGCCGGGGCCGCCCCCAACCATACCCATTTTTATTCTTCGATTAGCAGGTAAAGTCGCATCTGTCATTTTGCGTCCCCATTTCTATATTATTTTAATTATATTATTTCCACATAAAAAATGTAATCAATTACATTTTAATTGGCAAGATTTATTTCCCTGTGTAGGATAGCTTGGAATATGTGAAAATTGATCATAAAATCAACCATACGGATAATAAAATGGCGACAATTCGTGACGTATCTAGATTAGCAGGGGTTTCAGTAGCTACTGTATCACGAACCCTAACGAAACCTGATAAAGTCTCGCAGAAAACCCGTGAAAAAGTCAACGTCGCCATTAAAGAAACCAATTATAAGCCAGATATCCTTGCGAGAAATTTTAGAACACGTAAATCATCAACGGTTGTTGTGCTTGTTCCTGATATCGCAAACCCGTTTTTCTCACGTGTTATTCGTGGCATTGAACAGACAGCACAAAAACTCGGGTATGCCGTTCTTCTTGGTGATACTCAAGGGTTAAGGGAACGTGAAATAACATATGCTAAAATGGTTGATACCTCACAAGCAGAAGGCATCATACAATTGGATTGCCATATACCATTTGAAGATCAGGAAAATATCACGGCACCGGTCGTTAACGCCTGTGATTGCGTTAGAGGTATTGAAATTCCATCTGTGCAAATTGATAATATTTCTGCCGCCAAAGAAATGACTGAACACCTGTTATCATTAGGTCATAAAAATATTGCCGTTATTTCAGGGCCAGAACAAAGCACCATCACCCAAGATAGATTATTTGGCCATATCAATTCACTGAATGATGCGGGCATCACATTTAAAACTGAAAATGTGGCATATGGTGATTACTCGATTCAATTAGGAGCAAAAGCCGCTGAAAAATTATTAAATATGTCACCCTCTCCTACTGCCATTTTTTGTATGAACGATGAAATGGCTATTGGCGCCATTCACTATGCTAAGAAAAAAAGGTTATCAGTCCCTGACGATATTTCAATTTCCGGATTTGATAACATTAGCTTTGCAGAATACAGTGATCCGCCCCTTACTACTATCTCACAACCCGCAGAAGAATTTGGCTCCTTTGCCATGTCAATGTTATTTGATGTGATGAAAGGCAATGAACTAGAAGAAAAATATAAATTACTCCCTTTTGAATTGATTAAGCGAAAAAGCACAGGAATAAATAACCATGATTAAAAAAATACTTTTAAGCACAGCGATTATAACCAGTATTGTTTCATCCGCAGCGGCAGAGGGAAAATGGATATCGTTATTTAATGGGGAAAACCTTGATGGCTGGACAGTTAAATTCAGCGGATTTGAAGTTGGCAATAATTATAAAGACACTTTTCAAGCGAAAGACGGAATTTTGTCAGTGAATTATGATCAATATGATGAATTTAAAGGGGAATATGGACATATTTTTTATAAGGATAAATTTTCTCATTATAAAATTCGTCTAGAATATCGCTTTACTGGTGAACAATTAACAGGAGGACCCGATTGGGGAATTCGCAATAACGGCATTATGTTTCATACACAGTCCCCAGAAAGTATGGAAATTGAGCACGGTTGGCCTGTGTCACTAGAGTTTCAATTACTAGGAGGGCTTAATGATGGGAAAGAACGTCATACTGGAAATGTATGCACGCCCGGAACACATAT
>NZ_CBFIEP010000190.1:0-8235 GCF_965661635.1 Pseudemcibacter sp.
CGGGTGGTGTAAGCCCGCGTCCCAATTTAACATGGTATAATGCGTCAAAAGGATGGATGATTACAGCGACACGCGGCATGGCAGTTGAGCTTGCGCCATTTGGGATCAGGGTAAACGCTATTAACCCTGTGGCCGGTGATACACCGCTCTTAAAAACATTTATGGGTGAAGATACACCGGAGATCAGGGAAAAATTTCTTTCAACAATTCCGATTGGGCGATTTTCAACACCAGAAGATATGGGAAATGCTGCGTGTTTCCTTTGTTCAGACGACGCCAGTATGGTAACGGGCGTAGCCATGGAAGTTGACGGCGGCCGCTGTATTTAGGTAAGCTACTCATATTAAATAACAATTGGATAAAGCATGTATAAGCCAGGACCAAAGAACTTAATCACTGATGTTGAAGGAATAACCGTAGGAAATGCGGTTAATGAAAAGGTTAGAACCGGCACAACAGTGCTTCTTTGTCCTAATTCTGTTACTGGCGGTGTTGATGTGCGTGGTGGTGGACCGGGGTTACGTGATGTTGAGGTGTTAAGCCCCGAAAATTTGGTTGGACGCGCAGATGCCGTTGTATTATCTGGTGGCAGCGTTTTCGGATTAGCAGCAGGTGATGGTGTCGCAAAAGCCATGTCAAAAGAAGGGGTTGGTTTAAAATTTACCCCAAACATGCCAGCCGTACCGATTGTTGTAGGGGCCATTCTATTTGATCTTGTTAATGGTGGTGATAAGAACTGGGGAATGGAAACCCCATATCATGATCTTGGTATTGAAGCGTTAAAGAACACATCAGATAATTTTAAGCTCGGAAATAGTGGCGCAGGGCTAGGCGCACGTTCCGGCAATAAAGAAGGGGGATTAGGTTCCGCATCCATTGATCTTGGTGATGATTTGATGGTTGGCGCCTTGGTCGCAGTGAATAGTGTTGGCAGCACATATATGCCGGACGGTGAAACATTTTGGGCGCAACCCTTTGCCATTGGTGATGAACTTGGCGGACAAAAGTCAAATCCTGATCAAGAAACGGCAATTACACCGGTTCCAGAAGATACCAAGATGGGCGGTATGACGCCGGGAACCAATACGACAATTGGCGTTATCGCCACATCTGCGAAATTAACATCTGCTGAATGTAAACGTGTTGCAATGATGGCGCATGACGGTTTTGCACGTGCTATTCGTCCAGTGCATATGCCATCAGACGGCGATACGATTTTCTGTATTTCGGGGGGAACTAAAGAGATTCCTGAAGGTCCTAATAGATCAAGAAGGTTGGGGGAAATTGGGGCCGCAGCCGCAGATGTCATGGCGCGTGCGATTGCGCGTGGTGTATATGAGGCCCAATAAAGCAAATTTCAATTAAATATTAACTAAATTTGCAACTAGAATTCGTCTTTTATTAATACTTATCTATTAGAATTCTCTTAAATAACGCTGGAATCGTGGTTCCAGTATCTATTGAGGGAAGATTAGATGATTACGGATATTATTAATAAGCTAAGAAATGAAGAACGTGGCAGTATTTTAATCCAGACGGGTTTAATGTTTTCTTTACTTGTTGGGCTATTAGGGGTCGGTGTTGATTTAGGGCGTGCCTATTTATATAGGTCTCAACTTTCCGGCGCACTGGATGCGGCGGCGCTCGCAGGGGCTAAATCATTCCATTCAGCAAGCCGTGATGATGAAATTAAAGCATTTTTTGATAGTAATTTTCCTGGAGGCAGGCGTTTCCATTTTAAAGAACCTAGCGGTAATGAGTTTGCCGTATGGAGTGACGCGGAATAATTTATTTCCAGCGATCTTTCTTGTCATTATCATCTGATTTGGCGGCGACCCAATGTGTGCCTTCGTCTGTTTCTTCTTTTTTCCAGAAAGGGGCATCGGTTTTTAACCAATCCATTATGAACTGTGCAGCATTAAAGGCGGCCTCGCGATGATGAGAGGTTGTAATTACCAGAACAATTTGATCCCCGGGGAGCAGCTTTCCATAGCGGTGAATTATGGTAAGGCCTTCAATAGGCCATCTATTTATTGCATCATTTCCAATTTTTTCTAATTCTTGTTCTGCCATTGCGGGGAAATGTTCAAGTGTCATGCTTTTAATAGCTTTTTCACCATGAATGTCACGAACTAGACCGGTAAAGGTTGCTATGGCCCCTATATCCGTACGATCTTTGCTAAGTGCATTAATTTCATCAGCGATATTAAAATCATCGGCTTGAACAGAGATGTGCATTTTATCCTCCGGTCATCGGTGGGAAAAAGGCAATTTCATCGTTATTGGAAATTGGATGGTCTAAATTTACATATTCTTGATTGATGGCGACACGAATTAAATCGGACTGTGCAAAAGCCGCTTTATAGTTATCACCTTTTTGTTCGAGATAATTAATCAAGCCATTTACGTTATTAATATCATTCGGTAAATCGATTGTTTCTGAAAAGTGGCCAATATTTTCACGAATAAGGGCGAAGTATAAAATATTCATCATTCGCTCACATATGTTTAAGGCCGGATTTCAAATAATCATATCCGGTATATAAAGTTAAAAGTGCGGCAACCCAAAGGCACCAATCGCCAATCATCAGGGCAGGGATAAAGTCGGGTGCTGCATCGCCTACTAGCAAGAAACCAAGGGCAAAAATTTGAATGGTTGTTTTCCATTTTGCCAGATATGTTACAGGAATGCTTACTTTTAAATCCGCGAGAAATTCACGTAATCCGGAAACAACAAATTCGCGGCATAAAATAATGATAGCAGCAATTACTGAATATCCTTCAATACGGTTAAATGCGACCATCATCATTAATGCGGCGGCGATTAAAAGCTTATCTGCAATTGGATCCATAAATGCGCCAAGGTTTGACGATTGATTGAATTTACGGGCAACATACCCATCAAGGAAATCGGTTATTCCGGCCGTGGTAAAAATCGCAAAACTTACCCAATTGCTTAGATCACCTTTTAATAGATAAAAGGAAGCAACCATCATTGGGATCATTAATATCCGAGAGAATGTGAGTATATTTGCTAAATTATTCATAAATTTTCATTTTCGTTATAATCGAATCTGATTTTATAAATATTACCACGTATGGCAATGACTTTGTCACTTAAGGGTGGAAATAATCATATATTTGTGTGGCGAGAGCCTTGCTGATGCCATTTACCTTCTGTAGATCAGAGATTGCAGCGCCTTCAACGGCTTTTGCGGAACCAAAATGGAGAAGTAATGCTTTTTTCCGTGTTGCCCCCACACCCGTCAAATCATCAAGAATGGATTTATGAATTTTTTGGGTTCTCTTGTTTCGGTGTGAGCCAATAACAAAGCGATGGGATTCATCACGTAGCCTTTGAAGAAAATAGAGGACAGGATCATTTGGTGCGAGTTTAAAGGGCGCTTTCCCGGGTAAATAAAAATCTTCACGTCCCGCATTGCGGTCAGGACCTTTGGCAATTGCAACAACGGGTATGTCTGATATGCCGAGATCTTCTAAAACCTCCATCACCGAGCTTAATTGCCCCTTGCCACCATCAATTAAAAGTAAATCGGGCCAAGTCGGCGCGCTTCTATCGGGATCTTCTTTTAATTGACGCTTAAATCGGCGCGATAATACTTCACGCATCATGGCGAAATCATCACCGGCCGAAATATTTTCAGATTTAATATTAAATTTTCGATATGATTTTTTATCAAAACCTTCCGGGCCAGACACAATCATTGCACCCAATGCGCTGGTACCTGAAATATGACTGTTATCATAGACTTCTATTCGTTCTGGTAGAGCTTCAAGGTCAAATAGTTTTGCAACACCCGCTAATAATTTTGCTTGTGATGATGTTTCTGCTACTTTTCGCTCTAGAGCTTCACGGGCATTTTTTTCAACCATTTCGACAAGTAATAGATTACTCCCCCGCTGCGGCATTGTAATATGTACTTTGCGGTCTGCTCTAATCCCTAATGCTTCTTCGAGTAATGCTTTTTGTTTTATGGTGTTATTGATGAATATTTTCTTAGGGGGTAATTTATTTTCATAAAATTGACTGATAAATGCAGGTAATATTTCATCAACATGCTGGTCTTTATCATGTCTTGGAAAATATGCTTTATTACCCCAGTTTTGGCCGCCCCGATAAAAGAAGACTTGCACACAAGTTTGTCCACCTTGTTTATAGGCAGCAATCACATCGGCTTCGTTTAATTTGCCGTCTGTTGCATCCTGTCTGCTTTGCACTGCGGCAAGTGATTTTAATCGGTCACGATATACGGCGGCCAGTTCGTAATTTTGATCTTTACTGGCTTTTTCCATTTTCTTTGTAAAACGATTTTTTATCGCATCACTTTTGCCGCTTAAGAAATCATGCGCCTCATCAACCAACGCATTATAATCCTGTCCGGAGATTTTATCGACACATGGCGCGGAACATCGCTTAATTTGATAAAGAAGGCAGGGTCTGCTTCTGCTATTAAAAATACTGTCACTACACGTTCTAAGGGAAAAAGCTTTCTGTAGTATATTTAAAGAGGCATTAACAGCGCCCACAGATGCAAAGGGCCCGAAATAGTGTCCTTCTCTTTTTTTTGCACCACGGTGTTTTAAAACTTGTGGGCTTTTATGTGTGGTATCAATCAGAATATAAGGAAAGGATTTATCATCTCTAAGCAAAATATTATAAGGTGGCTTATAGCGCTTGATCAGATTGGCTTCGAGTAATAATGCTTCTACTTCGGTATGGGTTGTGACAAATTCCATACTGCGGGTGAGGGACACCATTTTCGCAATTCTGTGCGAAAGCCCCTTTAAATTTGTGTAATTTTTTACACGGTTTGAAAGGTTTTTAGCTTTACCGACATAAAGCACATTTTCTTTATCATCAATCATACGGTAAACGCCTGGTTGGGAACCAAGGTTTTTAAGATAAGATTTAATGATTTTTACGCCGTCGATCATGAATTAATTTATATCTAACGATTGCGATTGATCAAAGCTTTTTATTTTTTGAATAAGAAGAAGAAAACAAAATTTATAGTAAATAAAATATAAATATCGAGATGAATCAATGACTAATAGAGGTCAAGAAAAAAGTTAAAAAACTTATCCACGGAATCTGTGGATAACTTAGTGTATAAGTTTTTATAGGAAGGATAAGAGCGCAGAACTATTGATTTTTTACCGTTTTGCCTATTTTTTAGGCATACATATTAAGTTGTTGATTTAAATGGATTATTATTAATTTATAGATGTGGTTATGTTATTGTATGTAACTTGTAAAGCCTTTTTTTTAGAAAAATATTTTATTTTTTCGGATGTTAACAACTTTGACGATTAGTTCAAATTGTAACAAAAAATAATATGCTGTAATTTCAATGATTTAACAAAAGTGTAATAGTTGTAATTCGGTTGTAAAATAAATATATAACTAATTTTTGTGGCGTTCAATTTCAACGCCAACACTTTTTGTGTTTTCAATTGCTTCTAGTTTTTCGACGCTCACGCGAACGGCAATGACACGTGGATCAATTAAGTTCATATCCGCAATTTTTCCTGCCAGGGTTTCAACCAATTCTACGTGGCCGGAATTAACGATGTTTTGAATGGCTTTAACAACCTTTTCATAACAAACGACATTTTCATAATCGTCTTTTAATGGTGATGTTTCTTCGGTAACGGAAAGGTCGACATTGACGAGTATCTTTTGAGTACGAATCTTTTCATGATCATAAATTCCGATTGAGCTTTCTAATAATAGATCGCGTACAAATACATGACGAACGCTTTTTGTTGCGTCTGCGTATTTAATCGGGGTCATATTGCTTTTATGAATTGATTTAGTCATCGTTTTATTCTTTCTTAGGCTGTACCAAGCATATATATATAAGTGATATAACCGCCAGTAAATAAGATTCCTATTACACGGTTAAAGCGTATTTTCCATTGAATGAATGGGATAAGAGCAAATGATGCAAGTGCCATAACCCATAAGTCCACAGTGAGGAAGCTTTGCGGTACTGGAACATCTGCAACGAACGCAGTGGCGCCCATAATTGCAAATAAATTAAATATATTACTACCGATAATATTGCCTAATGCCACATCTCCGTGTCCATGCCGCGCGGCCATAATAGAAGTAACAAGTTCAGGTAGACTTGTACCAATCGCAATAATAGTCAGACCAATAACGGCTTCTGAAATACCATATGATTGTGCAATAACAACACCACCATCCACAAGAATATCTGCACCAAACATTAATCCGGCTAAGCCAGTTACAATATAAAGTGTGGCTCGTCCCGTCGAAAGTGGTTTCTCCGGTAGTTCATCGAGCGTTTCATATGCATGCTCTGATATTTCTTCTTTGTCGCTTGCTAGTGACGTATTAATTCGCCCATTTTTATATGAGCTATAAAGAAAGGAAAATAAGAAAATCAGTAAAAATGTGGCATGGAAATGGGTTAAGGGACCAGTGACACATAATAGCATAAAGAGAACTGTACCAAAAAGCATGATATAATAATTTCGCTTTACTTCATCACTGTCGCAAACAAAAGGATAAATAATGGCAGGAAGCCCAATGACAAGAAGAATGTTTGCAGTGTTACTGCCAACAACATTACCAAGGGCCATTGTCGGTACGCCTGCAAGCGCGGCATCAATCCCAACTACCATTTCTGGCGCTGAAGTGCCAAAGGCAATGACCGTTAACCCAATAACAAGCTTGCTTAGACCGAAATTTTCAGCAGTAGAGACAGCGCCGCGAATAAGCACATCGCCAGCGGTCACGAGTAATATCAGTCCTGCTATTACTTGAATATATTCCAAAACGGTCCCATTCCATTAATTCTAATTTAGAGCTTATATAGTGATTAATACCTCATATTCCTAGTCAATTTTATAAAAAGAACTTTCTTTTTTATCTAAATTTAATTATATAAATATTTATATAATTAGTTACATTAATAATAAAAGGGTAGGCCGCCCCATGAAGAACGAGATTTTTAAAGAAATTGGTATTGGAACGCGGTGCCGTCGCATTTTCGAAATGCTAAGCATTGAAATGGATAAAATTTATAAGGAAGAGGGCGCAGATATCAGAATGCGTGAATTTCCGATCCTTTATTGTTTACATCAAAAGGGCCCTTTATTGATAGCAGACATGCAGAAATTAACGGGATTATCCCATTCGGCAGTTAGTCAGACTGTGAAGAAGCTATCGAGCAAAAATTATCTATTACTGAGAACTGCAGAAGATGCGCGCAGCAAAATAGTCGTTTTTAGTGACCGAGGTGAGAAACTTATTTCAAAGTTAATTCCTATTTGGGAGGTTGCAGAGCGGGCCATGTCCGATGTCCTTAAAAACTGTAATCATAATATTCTTGATGCCTTGGATGACTATGAAAGTGAATTAAAGAATAATTCGTTCACGCAACGTTATAATGATTTTAAAAATAAAAAGCCTGATCAAAAGATCGAAACTGTCCCATATGACATTAAATATAAAGACGCATGGCGCCATATTAATCAACAATGGATTGAAAAATTGTTCGTTATGGAAGAAGAAGATATTATCAATCTAAGTGATCCGGAAAAATATGTGCTTGATAAGGGTGGTGAAATTTATTTTACATTGTTAAATGGAAAGCCCGTAGGTGCAATCGCATTAAAAAAACATTCCCCAATACGATTTGAATTAAGCAAAATGGGCGTCTTACCGGATGCACAGGGATTGGGAATTGGTAATATACTAGTTGAAAAGGTGCTTGAACGCTTTAAAGCAAGGGGGGGGAAGACACTCTTTCTGGATACCAATAGCAGTTTAAAACCCGCAATTACACTCTATAAAAAATATGGATTTAAGAGATTATCCCCTAAGGACGAGAGCACATACTCGCGATCAGATTATTATATGGAATTAAACCTATAATAGCCTTTATTCTTCGCGGTGTGTGCTTGGCTTGCTCAGCACATAAAGAATACCAAAGAGCATAAGTCCGAGTGAAATGATAATGACAATTGTGGGGGCGCTTGAAAAGAATATTAAATAACTGGCACTAATACACATCATTATGAGAGCGGTCATTTTTGCTTTCAAGGGAATAACACGGTGCTGATCCCATTGTTGCAATGATGGACCAAATTTCGGATGATTATAGAGCCAATTATGGACGCTTTCCGATCCATTTGAAAAGCCCCAAAACGCCAATATCATTAATGCTGTTCTCGGAAGAACAG
>NZ_CBFIEP010000191.1:0-14743 GCF_965661635.1 Pseudemcibacter sp.
AAAATATTGATAATAATGATGAAGGTGTCAACATGGTCAATGTGATCCTAAACCTTGCCAAATCACTTGGTATGACCGTTATTGCAGAAGGGATCGAAACCGAACAACAAGCCCTAAAATTAAAGGAACTAGGATGCCATTTTGCACAAGGGTTTCTATTTTCCCGTGCCATAAAAGCAGATCAAATCCCTTAAATGATTAAAAATCAACCTTATAAAAAACTACTTTCATAATTCATTCGGATTTTCCTATTTCATAATGCATACTTAAAGCTAAAAATAATAATTCAGCAGGGCTACTATGAAAGAAATATATAAACGTCAACCAACAATCAGAACTTTACCAAAAAGAAGTAACATCAATTCAAATGGTCATATTTTTGGCGGATGGATATTATCGCAAATGGACAGCGCAGCAGGTATAGAAGCCATGCGCCGAGTTAAGGGTCCGGTTGCTACGGTTGCCATTGAAGCCATGAAGTTCTATGCGCCCGTCAGCATTGGAGATTGGATGAGCGTCTATACGGATATTACGAAAGTGGGTAAAACGTCCCTCACCGTTCATATCGAAGTAACCGTCGTAAGTCGCGACAACGAAGAAGAAACAGTTGTCACCGAAGGCGATTTTATCTTTGTAGCCTTAGATAAAAACCATCGCCCGAAAGTAATTGACCAATAATTATTCAAACAAATATTTCGCCATTACTGGCTTAATTTCTGTTTGTCTAATGGTTGCCTTAAAAATCAAATCTTCCGGTAATCCATATGAATAAACCGGAACATTAATGCCTGTATGTGCCTGATCATCGATATTATCAGTTCCATAATAAACGGTCATTTCATTACCGCCGTTTGTAAGAAGCATCTCATATAGGCCCGGTAAGTTTTCTGCCGTCCGGTTATAATCTTCATAATATGGATGATGAATATTTTGCGTTGAACCACCATGGTCAGCAGTGATAATGACAACCGTATTAGGGTCGGTTTTCGCATATTCGACGGCTAGTTTAGCTGTGCGGTCAAATTCAAGCATTGACCCCATTGAACCACAAATGTCCGCATCATGCGCCGCTTTATCAATCGACGCCCCTTCGACCATTAAGAAAAAACCTTTATCATTATTTTGCGATAAATTATTCAATGCCTTTTCAGTCATCATTTCAAGTGATGGAATATCTTTATGTGCAGGATTTGCAATGCAGCGCTGTGCATCAGGGAAAACCACTTGTCCATCTGTATCAACTGTTACTTTTTCTGCAGGTTTCCCATCTTCAGCGATCCAAGGCCTAGGTAAATGATAATCAGAGAATATCCCCCAAAGCTTATCCCCGCCTGCTTTTTCAAGTCCTGCTTTATCCGTAACTATATTATAACCACTTGAAAGCGCATAATCTCGAATTGTGCCTTGATCTTTTGCAGCGGGTAATAATTGATATCCACCACCAAGAAGCACTTCCATGTCTAAAGCAAGCATCTGATCGATAATTGGTACACTTGTTGCGGTGCAAACACTGTCACCAGCTTTCATACAATAACGGTCATCAGCATGGGATGCGAATGATGCGGGCGTTGCATCAGTAATTACTGCCGTTGTCACAAGTCCCACTTTAATGCCTTTTTCTTTTGCTTCTTCGGCGATTGTTTTAATTGGCGCGCCATATTGCGCCGTTGTTGCAATTCGTCGCACACTCGTAAGTTCACCGGTCGCAAGTGCAGTACCACCGCTGGCACTGTCACCAACAAATGCGATATTTTCTGCATTATCATTACGTTTGGAAATAACAATGGCCGATGATTTGGTTTCCATTGTATCCAAAAACATACCCGGACCGCTGTCAAATTCGTAATTTCGGGTTACTGAAATTTCAGCTTCCCCCATACCGTCACCAATCAACAATATTACATTTTTTGGCTCATCGGTGACTTCTGCGCACGCACTAAGCGCGAGCAAAGGCAGTGCTAATAATAATTTCTTCATTTTAAACCCTAATTGAATAAGAACTTTTTCATGGCCGGATAAATTTCCGTTTGTTGAATAACGCCTGTCAAATCTTCGGCATTATCCATACCATAGGTTAATACTGGAACATTAACACCCGTATGTGATTGGTCATTAATATTATTGGTCCCATAATAAACCCCTAATTCATGTCCACCCCTTGTAAGGAGTGATTGATAAAATCCAGGAATTAGATCACGTCTAATCGGTGAACCGTCATAAGTTTCTGGTTTATAAATCACTTGAGTTGACTGACCATGATCGGCCGTCACGATTACCGCAGTATCCCCTAATTCTTTCGCATAATTAACGGCCATCTTTACCGTTCTATCAAAGGCAAGCATCTCACCAATCGTACCACATGGGTTTGATACATGCGCCGCTTTATCTATAGAAGCCCCCTCAATAACAAGGAAGAACCCGTGACCACCAACTCTCAGGTTATCGATAGCATATTTAGACATTTCCTCTAACTTTGGAATGCCTGCATGAGCTGGGTTTATTTCACAGGCTGCGGGTTTAGGAAAAATAACTTCGCGATTACCATTAACTTCAAGAAAATCAGCTCCTTTTCCACCTGGCCCAACCCACTCTGTTGGTAAATGCCCATTTGAGAAAACACCAAATGTTTTGGTTCCAACAGCAAGCTTAATAAGGTCTTCCCGTTCCGTGACAACCGTATATCCTAATCCCTTGGCTTTCTGTTCTACACTGCCACCTTGCACGGCAGTTCCGGGTAACAGATTTTTTCCCCCACCTAACATCACATCCACATTATGATCCAACATTTGATCAACAATCGGTGTATCTGCAAATTGACTACACGCTTTTGCACCTTTGACAAAACAATATCTATTTTGCGCATGCGCGGCAAACGAAGCCGGTGTCGCGTCCGTTATTATCGATGTGGTAACCAATCCCGTTTTATATCCGCGTTCCTGAACTTCTTCTAAAATTGTTTTATAATGGTTACCATCAAAGGCACTCACGGCGACCCGCCCTGCACTTGTTCTGTTTCCGGTCGATAACGTCGTGCCCCCGCTCGCGCTTTCACCGGTAAATTCAATTTTCGTTGGATCATCAACCATAAGCTGCTTGACGATAACAGAACCGCGATCTTTCATTTCATCAACATATAATCCGGCATCACCATCAAATGCATAGGCACGCGTGACAGCAATTTCAGCTTCTCCCATGCCGTCGCCTATCAATAAAATAATGTTTTTTGGTGCCGCAAGTGTCGCCGTAATACTTGCCGTAAAAATCGCCGTTGCAATTAATAATGATCGTTTCATGAAAAACATCCCTCTATTCTTTTATATATGATCTAACAAAGCATCATTTCGAATATATTACAATGGTGAAAGATGAAAAATAAACATTGTAGTTCTTATATTTTTAATTTTAAAATTGAATTCTAATTGATAAAAATATGGTTACTAGTAATCTATCACTCAAATTTAAAACTTATTGTAAGTGAAATTTATGATGAAAAATAATGCTTTAATCGGCTTACCCATATTAGCTGCACTTTGGTTTCTCATCACTGTTATCTGCGGCGGTATAGCTTATGAGAATTACAACCATATGATCCAATTTATAAGCGAACTGGGAGCCACAGGGACCTATACGGGTGCTTTTATTAATTATATAGGCTTCATACCTACTCAGCTCATTATCCTGTTATTTATTATTATATGTGCACATAAATTACCGCGATCATCTTTGAATACAGTAGGTTTATTGCTTTTATGTGTTTATACATTTTCACTAACCATCGCAGCCATTTTTCCATGTGATTATGAATGTAGACCACAGACACCATCAACTAGTCATATGATACATATAGCGTCTACGATACCTGCCTATTTAAGCGGGGCAATGGCCATCTTCATCTTATCTAAAGGCTTGAAAAAGTGGGCACCATCTAAAGCATTTGAAAAATTAGGTTATGCCATATCAATATTAATACTGATATGCTTTTTTAGCTTAGATGACAGTTAACAATATGTCGGTCTCATTCAGCGAATATTAGAAGCATCCATCTTTTTATGGTTTATCCTTTTTGCTCAACATATTAGAAAAAATTGCTAAACCATTAATAACTGAAAACCCAATACACAGTAGTTATTTAAAATTAATTCCTCGATTTTCTCCTAATTAAGTTTACTATAAAAATAACAATTAAAGGGAAATGGGAGAAAATTCATGAGTGCCGCTCAAGGAATTAAAGAAACAAATCAAAAATTCATGACTTGATTTAATGAGGGAAATGCAGCTGGTGTCGGGTCCTGCTATTCGGAAGACGGCTGTTTTATGGTTCCAAATGCAGATACATTTCAAGGAAGAGAAGCCATTACAAATGCAATCCAAGGATTAATTGATGCTGGCGTAACTAAAATTGAACTAAATACTCATGAGATAGAAGATTTAGGGAAAACGGCAATTGAACATGGTGAATTCGCACTCTACGCTGGCGAGAATGTCGCAGATAAAGGTAGGTTCATGGTTCATTGGATTAACGTTGATGACGACTGGTTACTCTATCGGGATATAATTAATAGCGTCCTTCCTGCTTCGTAATAATATATCAACGCTTGACTTCATATTGTTCAGGAACTTTTGGATAAGCCATTATAAATCCATCTTTATTCGGCATTTCAACCTTTGGAAGCGTATCTTTATTCATAACGGCATCTTCTGGGATAACGCCATTTTCATGAAGTAAATATGCAGTTAAAGAATAATAATCACTATTGGTAAGCGACATTGGCGCGAGAAGCGGCATTGCTCTACGAATATAGTTAAATACAGTTGATGAATAAGGCCAATAACTGCCAATTGTTTGCTCAACGTTTGGCTTGCCTTTTTTATCAGTAACCCCAAACAACTTTCCTATATCATCTTTTACAGGGTCGCTCTCACCGGGCATGTTATGGCAAATATTACATTGTTCTTTAAAAAGCACTCTACCGGTTGCAACATTTCCTTCACCTTCCGGTAAAAATTCACCGTCCGGAAACACAGACCAGAAACTTTTATCAATGTCTTTTTGTGTCGCCGGTTCCCCAAAACGCGACTGCTGGGCGTTGGCCAGCTGACTAAACAATAAATGTTGGGTTGGTAATAAAAGTGAAGCGATAATTAATGTTTTACGCATAGACATTTTTAATCTCCCCATTTGGTGATACACCCCAACTTTGAACGGCATGGAAATGATAAAAGGCGTTCCTACCTCTTGCATCGATTAATTCTTTTCTGGTCGGTTGGATACGGCCAAATTCATCATAGGCGCGGCTTTGAAGTATTGCCGAACCGCCCTCCCACATCCACGGTATTCTGAAACGTGTAAGCATTTTTGTATGAATTGGCCCTTCTAGCGCCGCATCACCCCATGTTTGTCCACCATCAACCGAAACTTCAACACGAGAAATTTTTCCTTTACCCGACCATGCTAGTCCTGTGATTTCATATAAACCTTTTTTCTTAAGGCTCATGGCATTGGATGGTCTGGTAATAATTGATTTAACGTCTTGTTCCAAAGAAAATTGAAGCGCTTTATTATCTGGCATCATATCTGTATATTTGGCCGTTTCCTGTGCTGACATAACCGGTCTATCGCTGACATATAGTGACCGAAGCCATTTAACAGAAGTATTCCCTTCATAGCCCGGCGTATAGAGACGCATTGGGTATCCCTGACTTGGTCTAATGCGTTCACCGTTTTGTCGAATGGCGATCATTGTATCATCAAGTGCTTTATCTATCGGAATGCTTCTGGTCATCATGCCGTTATCGGCACCTTCGGCAATAATCCATTTTGCATCGGGTGAAATACCACATTCATCAAGGAGCGTCGAAAGAAGAACACCGGTCCATTCTGTGCCTGATACAAGACCATGAATTTGCTGAATAGGTTGATCTGTAGGTGTTTCTTGAAAAAGCACCTGACTATTACCACTACATTCTAGATAATGATGACGCGAAACGGTTGGGTAATTTTCCAATGCATCGATATCATATTTTAAGGGGTTCTTGACCATTCCATGGATTACAAGAAAATGCTTATCAGGATCAATATCTGGTATGCCCTGATGGCTACGTTCAAAATGTAACCCATTGGGTGTTATGGTGCCAAGCAAATGATCAAGGGGCGTTCTCGCAACATATTTTGTCAATCTAAGATCTAAAAATTTTTGTGGGAAATTTGGAATAAACCTTTTTACGTTTTCAACCTCAAAACGGGAACGGTCACTATATTCCAAGGCATCCGTACCTGGATAAATTGTCCAGTCATCCTGCCCTTCACCAATAATATCCTCACCATAAGCTGCACTTGCTGTTGCAAGAGCGGCCGTTGAAGCAATCGACGACGTTAAAAAAAGGCGGCGATTAAGCACCCCCCCTTTTGCAACATGATCTGTTGTATCAATCCCCGGTAGTTTTTTATCTTTTGACAAAATAAATACCCCTTATTTAATCATTCCTGTTTATAAAGAAATGAGCTTACATGAAGTAATCTATTACGTCAAAAAAACTATTTTGACTTTCTTAACCAAATCAACTTACTAAAAAAGGTCAGAAATAAATTGATCAATTTGCCGATCATACCAAGTTTCAACCTGCCCCTTTTCATGAAAGCCAACATGGCCACCGCCATCGGTAATTAATACCGTAACATTCTTTTGATTATCTTTTGCAATCGTCTCATAAGCCCCGATTGGTATCCATGGGTCATTTCTAGCGCTAATGATTAAAAGTGGAATTTTTATAGTGTCGATCTTGCGGGCACTTTTTGTTTGAAAATAATAATCTTCCGCGTCTTTATAACCGTTCTTTGGTCCGGTAATCTTATCATCAAATTCATAAATTGATTTGCACTTCAACATCAATTCTTTATCAGTTTTTGATAAGTCATTTCGTTTTGATAAATATTCTTCTTTCATATGGCGAAGAAGTCGTGATTGATAAATTTTATTCCGTGGACTTAATAATTTTTCCGCTGCGGATTTCGGGTCGATCGACGCCGAAACAACCGCCGCCCCAAGCAGGTTATAGTCCTTATTTTCTGCTAAAAAATTAAGTAAGATATTACCACCCAATGAAAACCCTATGATGAAAACACCCCGTGATTTTATGTCCTCGTCTAGATAGTCAAGGGCATCACTGATATCCGAAATATGGCCACCATGATAATGCTTTTGGCATGTTTTTGCGGTTGGTCCTGCCCCTCTTAGGTTTAATCTTAAAACCCGTGATCCTTTTCTTAAATGGTATCTTGAAGTGGTGAGCATATAAGCACTGTTTTCTGATCCCGTTAATCCATGAATAAGAATAATAAGTGGCCCCAAAACGTCCCCAAATGGTGTATCAAGGCTTGCCATAATTTCATCGCCAGTGCCATCATTGGTTGGAATGGTGAGCACTTTTGATTGTCCCGGCAATTCAATTTCACCAGCACATAAAAAATTTCTAATGGTTTGTAAATCGCCGCCCCACCACGGTGGTTTTTCTTTAAAAGTCAACTTCAACTCACTTATTTTGCATTTTTAGAAACGCTTAATTCCAAACCCAAGTTTTTTATTCATAATCGCATAAAGCATAGAGAATAGTGGACCACCCAAACAAAACAATG
Source organism: Pseudemcibacter sp. (assembly GCF_965661635.1). Lineage (NCBI taxonomy): Bacteria > Pseudomonadati > Pseudomonadota > Alphaproteobacteria > Emcibacterales > Emcibacteraceae > Pseudemcibacter > Pseudemcibacter sp. Next base: position 7,634 of record NZ_CBFIEP010000191.1, read on the forward strand.
CCCAGGGCGCATAATCAATTGTCGCTACCCCAAGTGTTGTTGCCATATAAACGCCGGAAACGGACCAAGGCAAAATCGGATCGGTCATTGTTACAGAATCTTCAATAGACCGTGATAAATTTACTGGCGCAAGTCCAAGTTTTTTATAATTATTTTTATAGAGGTTACCAACAATCAATGCAGAAACACTTCCATGACTAGAAAGCGAAATCATCATTAGCCCCGTCACCATCGTTGACGCGATTAATTTAAAAATAGTATTTGCCGCCTTTAAAAGTTTATCGACGATATAATTAATTATGCCTGACGCTTCCATCGCGCCCATGAGCAATATAGCAGATATCACAATAATCATCGCACTCAACATTGAATTTATGCCGCCCCTATTCAGAAGAACATTTAAATCATCGCTTAACGGCATTAAATGACTTATTTCCCGCCCATTTAACATTTCTGTATTAAAGCCCGTCATGATTGCGGATACCGCATGACTTAATTCAAAATCTTGATAAAAGACACCGATTAAGGCCGCGACCAAAGTCGACAACACAATCCCGGCTAATGCGGGGAATTTTAAGAATATAGACATTAAAATAACAATCGGCGGGATTATCACCACAAAACCTGATTTAAAAATACCAAAAATTTCATTAGAAAGCGTAACGGCCATTTGCGGAAATTCAAATGTTCCATTTGTGTCATCAACTAAGCTTAGTCCAACAAAATAATAAACCACACCAGCTATCAAAAAGGATGGAACCGCGGTATATAACATATGACCGATATGATCATATAAATTAGCTCCAGCCGCTAGCGCGGCCACATTAGTCGTATCGGATAAGGGTGACAATTTATCCCCGAAATAAGCACCTGAAATAATTGCACCTGCGACAATTTCGGTTGGCACTTGTAAAACCGATGACATACCAATGAGTGCAATACCAATGGTGCTAACGGACCCCCATGATGTACCGGTCATAATTGACATTAATCCGGTGCATAAAAAGGCCGTTAATATGAACGTATTAATATCAATCCATTCAAGACCGATATTAACAAAATAAGGTATTGTGCCACTTAAAATCCACGCCCCAATTAATCCCCCAATTGAAAACAGTATCAAAAGTGCCGGGAACAATTGCGCGAGCTTCTGACCCGCTTTTTCCTGGACATTTTCCCAGCTCGAACCAGTATACAGAGCAATTAATGTTGCCCCGAATGTCGCCACCAATAAAGAAATAACAATCACATCATTTCCTTGCTCAATAAAAATTGAACCAAGAACAAAAAATGACACAAGTAATATGAACGGCAGCAAAGCCAGAAAAGCAGTTATCTTTTTTTGATTGTTTTCCTGATCAACCACTAACAATTACTTTCGAAAGCGCCTGATCGATATCAGCAATTAATTGCTGTGAATTCTCTAATCCTACCGAAAGTCTAATCATCGATGTTGAAAATCCAATCTCGGATAATTGGTTTTCATTTTTTCCTCTGTTTGGTGAAATGGCAAGACTTTCAAAACCTCCCCAGCTAACCCCAATTTTAAATCTAGTTAAATTATTTAAAAATGTGCTCACCTCTTGATATCCGCCAGAAACTAAATCAAAACTAAACAGTCCACTTGTCCCGGATAATTGTTTATCCTTTGGTTTTAAATCCGTGGAAAGGTCTGGATAATAAATATTCGCGATTTTTTCATGGTCTTTTAAATAATTGATCACATCTATTGCATTGGATTGATGTTCGCTCATTCTAACGGGTAACGTGCGAAGCCCTCTTAATAATAACCATGCATCAAACGGGCCCGCCGCAGCGCCATTAAGCAAAAATGCATTATAAAATATTTTTTCAATGATTTCTTTTTTACTAATCACTGCACCGGCAATGGTATCACTATGCCCACCAATATATTTTGAACAAGAATGAACAACAATATCAATCCCCATAGTGATCGGCTTTTGAAATAATGGCGTCGCCCATGTGTTATCGATGCCGGTTAGAATACCTTTCGCTTTCGCGAATTCTGAAATTTTCTTAAGGTCCACAAACTCAAACTTCATCGTCCCCGGACTTTCGAGCCAAATTAACTTGGTATTGGGCTTGATGAATTGCTCAAGGTCCTCTGCTTCATTCTGACTTACCCGATCATGGGAAATCCCAAACCCTTTAAGATGATCCGCAAGTTGCATGGTAGGGCCATAAATATCATTGACGAATAACACATGATCCCCTTGATTTAGTAGCCCCATGAAAACACTGCTGATTGCCCCCATACCAGACGCAAATACTTTGCAATCTTCGCCTTGCTCTAATGCGCATAACTTATTTTCAAGGATCGCAACCGTTGGGTTTCGCCCACGGGAATAAAGGATATTTTTATTTTCATCATCCAATGCCCCAACCAATTTTTCAAAAGTTGGAAACGTAAACAAGGACGTTTGGTATATGGGCGGTGTTACGGGGTTTGAACCTGAAACTTCCTCTGCACTTAATGATGTACATATATCTATATCAATTTGATCAATGGCCATAAAATTCAACTGCATTTTAACAAACCAATAAAGCGATTTATTTCGTGGCTTGCATAACTTTATAATTTTTTCGCAACCTATTGACCTTAAATGCTAAAAGTCTGTTTATGCAAGAACTTTCTTTCCCATTAAAATTTCATAATTTCAAATGTATAATTTATGAAATTAATTAGACCTTTAGAATAAACATATGATAACCGAACTCTTCGGCATATCGCATGGCTATCTCAACTTCATGTTTGATATCTTTATAGGCAGCGGAATTCGCCATTTCGCTTTCAAGCTCTTTTAATCTTATATCAAGCGGGCCATAATAATTCATCCATGCTTCATTGCTGACCCTAAAATGATCACAAATTTGATACCCGGCTTTTTTCATTTGATCCAAACGCGGATCAACATCTTGCATATCCGGATAGTCTTCGCGCCATTTTTGAACGGCTTCATCACTTGGGGTGTCCGTATGCCAAACCAAATCACTAAAAACCAAATGACCTTGCTCTGTTAAATATGGCTTCCACTTTTCCAACGCCTTTTCAACACCAATGATATAGGCACTTCCCTCCGCCCAAATTAAATCAAAACTATTATGAGAAAAGAGTAATTCTGCCATGCTTGCGTTTACGGTTTTTAATCGATCAGACATGCCAAGTTTATTAAAGCAGCCTTCCAACCTATCAAGCGCAGATTGTTCATTATCAAGGGCCGTAACAACCGCATCACTATTTTCCGCAAGTACCTTTGTGGCAAGTCCCTTACCGCACCCTATATCCAAAATTGTCTTTGGGGGCAAGGATACCATTTTTAATGCTTTTAAAGTATCAGCCCCACTCCCCGGTCCCCAATAGTCCAGAGTTTCATAGACTCTCATAAAGTCATTCATATATAAATCATGTTCATTCATATCTTTTGATAACCATTTTAAAAACTAAAGCGATTTTACTTTAAATCAGAAATACTAGTGATTGTAGCTTGATCAAAAATTTCTGATATTTCTTCACTCTGATAAAACATAATCGCTGAACCATGCAACTGCATCTCTTGAACATCGATCAATAAAGTTACGTATGATTTGGCGATTAAATTATGCCACTTAAGCAAGAATTGCCCTTTTCTTGTTTCAGTACAAATATATTCTAAGTTATCAATCTTAAGATCGTCAAGATGGCCCCCTATCCATAAAACTCTAGAGTTTTTGGGCCGATTTTTAAGATAACTTTTTCACCCGTAGAATAAGTATATTCAATCTTTTTATTAGCAAGGCCATTATTTCCCGTTGAAATTTTCATGATCATATCTCCCATTTATAGAGCATATATCAATTAAATTATTCTGTAAAATTTCCTTCATTTTTGAACGCCAAATCCCTATACAAAAATAAAACCCATAAAGCAAAAAACAAGACATTGTAAAAATGAATGATAAAATATCGAATGTCCGCTAACGACCCAAAGCAGACGTTCAAAATTGTCCGCTAGACTACCATGGGCATTATGTGTACTCTTACGATGTTTAGAGGGGATTTCTCCCGTGCAGTTCAAAATAGCTCAGGAAAATTATTTGTGATAAATAACATCAACGCCAATAATCATAAAAAAGAAGCAATTGTTATTGGCGCGGGAATAGTTGGATTAACGACCGCTTGTCGGCTTTCCGAAGAAGGATATTCTGTTACAGTTGTTGAGCAAAAAAGCAATCCTTCAGAAGGGACAAGCAAAGCAAATGCCGGACAACTTATTTATAACATTAGTGCTATGAGTTCTCCTTCATTCTTACGTAACCTTCCTAAAACACTCTTGAGCCCCTCACTAACAGGCGTTATTGCCACAGGATTAATTCATCCGAATAATTGGTTATGGGCTCTGTCTTTTATGCGGCAGTGCACGGCAAAGAAATGGCGAAAAAACACCCTTGAACTTATAAAAATGGCCCATAGTTCGCGAGATGCTTTGAATGAATTTCGCACACGCCATGAAATTGAGTTTAATTGGCGAAGTGACGGAAAAATATACCTCCACGAAACTGAAAAAGACCTTGCCGCCGCGAAACTATTTGCTGAATTTCAGCGGACTAACGGCGGCACTCACACGGTCATAACAAAAGAAGAGTGCCTAGAGCGGGAAGACGCGCTCATTGGTACAAAAAGAAAAATAGCTGGTGGAACTTATCTATCAGATGCTGCAGTTGGCGACTGTAAGCTATTTTGTAAAAACCTGGCCGATTTATTGACTGTAAAATTCGATGGTAAAATTATTTATGATGTGACCGCTGAAAAAATGTTGTTAAAAAAAGGTGGCGTTGTTGGCATCGAAACCTCTCTGGGCACATTGGAAGCGAATCTATTTATCGTCTGTGCTGGGCTGGTAAGCAATAAACTTTTACCTAAAGACTTTGTTGGCAAGAAATCCATCACTGGCGTCAAAGGCATCAGCCTTACATATCCTTCCGGTTCACACCCACCAAGTTTAAGTGTAACTGATACGGCAGGTAAATTTGTTGTGGCAAGACTTGGAAAACAAATACGCGTTGCAGGATATGCTATTTTTTCTGATAACCTAAGTATTAACCAAAAATACGTTGCGCTGCTTGCCTCTAAAGCAAAATCCTTAATGCCCAATGCTGCACTTTTTGATGCGAAACCTGAAGTTTGGACAGGTCTTCGTCCACAAACGCCCGATGACCTCCCTATGATAGGCAAAGCTGGTGCAGAAAACCTTTTTGTAAACGCTGGTCATGGATCAAATGGCTGGTTATTAGCATTTGGTTCTGCTGAAAAATTATTGGAAAAAATTAATGAGTGACTATGGCATACTTTCTATCCTGCCTCCCGCGTTGAGTATTGTTCTAGCGGTTTTGACGAGAAACATAATGCTATCGTTGACCGCAGGGGCTTTCAGTGGCGCGATGATCCTTGCCAATTTCAATCCTTTTTTTGCAATAGCAGAGCTTGTTGAAAAATATATCTTTATCCAGATAACTAGCGGTTCAAACGCACAGATTATAGTCATAATGTTAGCCATTGGTGGTTTTATTCATCTGCTTGAAAAGTCTGGCGGTGCAAGCGCCTTCTCATCGGTAGTGGCAAAATTTGTTTCAAGTCCTGCTCGCGCACAGTTAGCTGCATGGTGCGCTGGTGTGAGTGTATTTTTTACGGACTCAGGGAATGCTTTAATCGTTGGCCCTTTATTTAGACCCATTTTTAAAAGATTAAATATTTGCCGAGAAAAACTCGCCTATATTATTGATACCACTGCTTCGCCTGTCAGCATTCTTGTTCCCTTCATCAGTTGGGGAATATATATCATGAATTTGATTGAAAACACATATGACGACGTTGGTATTGAAGCAGAACCTTATCAGGTGTTATTAAGTGTCTGGCCCTATCAGTTTTATGCTTTCCTTGCGCTTCTCTCCATCCCAATGTTTTTGTCAACGGGCAAAGATTACGGGTTAATGGCCCGCGCGCAAGCGAATTTTAACAAAGAATTAAAAACGACCGACCTAAGTGAAGTCGATGTAAGCAGCCTCAGTGTAGAAGACAGTAAATCAACTTTGAGTACTGTCTTCTTACCGTTAGGCGTTCTCTTCGTTACCATGGCCGTTTATATGGGTTATTTTGTCGTGACAGAAGGGGTTCAAAGTATCCATATGCGCGGCGGGATATTAACCGCCTATATTTTTGCCTCAATAGCCTGCGCTTATTTAATGAAGAAACAAAGAAAGTATTCTTATGAGCAAAGCTTTCAAGAATATGTAAAAGGAATGCAAAACCTCGTATTCCTTTGTTTAATTATGGTTCTCGCTTGGTCGTTAAGCTCCATCTGTAAGGACCTTAGGACAGGATATTATTTGGCGGCAATAATTGGGGACAGTATTTCGCCAAGCTTTATTCCACCTATCGTTTTTATACTTGGAGCGACTATGTCATTCGCGACAGGTTCTTCATACGGTACATTTGCCATACTGCTTATCATTGTTATTCCAGTCGCTTATACTTTAAACGCTCCGCTTGAGCTGACCATTGCAGCCGTGTTAAGTGGTGGATTATTCGGTGATCATACATCACCTATATCCGATACCACCGTCCTCGCATCAATGGGCGCTGACTGCCCGCATATTGACCACGTAACCACCCAGTTTTCTTATGCAATAATACCTGGGGGCATAACATTATTGACTTTTCTGATTTCGGCCTATTACCCATCACCTTATATTATTTTTGCAGTTATACTTATTCAGCTGATGACAATAAAATCTATCATGTCGTTATTCGGAAAGACTATAGATAATTAGTGAGTGCCGAACGTCTGCTTTTGGCCGAAAGCGGACATCCATAAAATATATAATTGCCTTTCCTATTATATTCCAGTTAGGATGAAACTCTTTCAATATGTTAGTTTGACCTTATGTTGAAAAGTGGGGATTAATTTATAATAATATCAAATTATAGGAAGTAATTATGAATAAAAATGAACTTATCGATGGTGTCGCAAATTCCGCGGGATTATCTAAAACAGATGCTGGTAAAGCAGTTGACAGCGTTATAGATGCTATTTCAGGCGCTTTAGCTGCTGGA
>NZ_CBFIEP010000192.1:0-1009 GCF_965661635.1 Pseudemcibacter sp.
AATGCGGGATCACTTGAAAAACATTTACTTGAAAAATATGGCGAACCCTGCCCTGATGCCATGGTTGAAAGCGCACTCGAACATGCGCGTATTTTAGAAGATAATGACTTCTTTGAATTTAAAATAAGCGTGAAAGCATCTGATGTCTTTTTAGCCGTAGCCGCGTATCAAGGTTTAGCGGAAGCCTGTGATTACCCTCTTCATGTGGGTGTGACGGAAGCGGGCGGGCTTCGTGCGGGTACCGTAAAATCTTCTATTGGTATGGGTATGCTTCTATGGTCCGGTATTGGGGATACGATCCGTGTCTCTTTGTCAGCTGATCCCGTTGAAGAAATCAAAGTTGGTTTTGATATGTTAAAAAGCCTAGACTTACGTCACCGAGGCGTAAGAATTATTTCTTGTCCTTCTTGTGCACGCCAAGCTTATGATGTGATCAAAACGGTTGAGACTTTAGAAAAACGCCTTGATCATATATCCACACCAATGTCACTGAGTATTATTGGGTGCGTGGTTAATGGTCCTGGTGAGGCCAAAGAAACTGATATCGGACTGACGGGCGGTGGAAACGGAAATCATATGGTTTATTTAAGCGGTATGACCGATCATAAGATTGACGACGACAGTATTATTGATCATATTGTTGAGCTGGTAGAGGCTAAAGCTGTCGAACTTGAAAAAGAAGCCGTTAGTGGACAACCTTCATAGAAAAATTTAGGAGATAAAAAGTGGCGCGGCTCCAACCTGTGCGGGGAACACACGATATACTTGGCGAAAAAGCCATTCGCTTTCGCACAATTTTTGAAATTTTCAAAAAAGTAGCAGAACGATATTCGCATCAAGAAATCGATACGCCTATTTTTGAATTTACAGAAACGTTTAAACGTACCCTAGGGGATACGTCAGATGTTGTTACAAAAGAAATGTATACGTTTGAAGACCGCGGCGGAGAACAAATCACACTACGTCCTGAATATACCGCGGGAATAGCGCGTGCCTTTATATCAAACGG